>JBDHUQ010000025.1:0-9159 GCA_039809205.1 Minisyncoccia bacterium
CTTAACAGTTATCCAACTGTTGCCGTTGTGGTTCCATGTTGGAATGAAGAAAAAACTGTACATGGTACCGTAGAGAGTTTGCTCGCACTTGAATACCCAAAAGATAAGCTCCAGATTATAGTTGTTGACGATGGAAGTACAGATAATACTTGGCAGGAAATTTTAGTCTATAAAGACCATCCTCAAGTAAAGATTTTACACAAAGAAAATGGTGGTAAACATACAGCCGTAAACTATGGAATTGAAAATACAAATACAGACTTTGTGAGTTGTCTTGATGCTGACTCTTTTGTTGCTCCAGATGCTCTAAAACGTATGCTCTTCATGTTCCAAGAGCAACCCCAGATGATGGCAATAGCTCCTTCCATTATTATTCATAAGCCAAAGACATTTATTCAGCGTATCCAACGTGTTGAATACAATATGGCTGTGTATGTAAAGAAAATGCTTGCATATCTTGATGCTATTCATGTAACCCCTGGTCCTTTCTCTGTTTTTCGTAGAGAAGTTTTTCAAAAAATAGGACTTTTCCGTAAGGCTCACAATACTGAAGATATGGAAATTGCTTTTCGTATGCAAGAAAACCATATGAAAATAGGTCATTGTCACACTGCTCATGTGTATACTGTTGGCCCTAATACTTTTTATAAGCTTTATCGTCAAAGACTACGCTGGATATATGGATTTTTGCAGAACATGATTGATTATCGTCGACTGGTTTTTAGAAAAACATATGGTAATTTTTCTTTTTTTACTTTGCCAGCAGGAATAGTTTCCATCACAACAAGTGTTTATCTTTTTTTCTTTGCTTTTGTGTATAACGCGATATTGTGGATAGTAAATCATATTGCGCTATGGCGCACTGTCGGTATTCATGCACCACAAGTATCTACTGTTCATTTGGGATGGTTTTATATAAATACGCATGCAGTACTTTTTATATCTATAGGACTATATGGGTTAGTGATATTTGCAACAGTTGTAGGATCAAAGATGGCAAGACAAAAGATGAGTCTTCATATTATTTCTTATATGGTAGTATATAGCTTCATTGCTCCTCTTTGGTTAATGAAAGCAGTATGGAATTCAATTACAGCTCGTAAGCCAAGTTGGAGGTAAAAATTATGAATAATAAAAAACAATGGCCGAAATATCTTCTTGTTTTCCTTATAACTGCTACCTTTTTTAGCATTGCTTGGTACTTGAGTCTCGCTGCTAGTCGGGAAAAGCTAGTTCATTTGCAGACCGCCCAAGATAAAATAGCAACAGATATCCTTTCGTCAGAAACACAATTTGATCTTTTGCAAGAAACTTCTTGTGAAGATTTACAAAATACGTCTTTAGGATATGAACTCGATTCTCTTGCTGATAAAATAAGTTATGCAGAAAAAAATTTTAGTAAACCCGAAGATATTTTAGTTTTAAAAAAACAATATAGTATTTTAGAAGTCAAGGATTTTCTTTTGGTAAAACGTATAGGAGAGAAATGTAAACAACCTCCTATTCTTTTATTTTATTTCTATGCCAACAAAGATGCTTGTAGTGACTGCGTAAGGCAAGGATATGTGCTTGATGTTCTTCGTCAAAAGTACCCAACATTGCGTGTGTATTCTTTTGATTACAACCTTGATCTTTCAACTATTAAAGCACTTACTTCGATTTACAAAATTCAAAATTCTCTTCCCGGTCTAGTGATAAATGGTAAGACATTTACTGGTTTTAAGAGTGTAGAGGAGGTTGAAAGCTTGCTTCCAAAAGATTTAACAAATCCTACAAAAAATACTCTAAAAAAGAACTAGTTTTTTATATAAAAACACCTCTCAAAAAGAGGTGTTTTTATATACCATAAGTTATCAACAAAACTATTACTATTTATGTGTGCATTAAGAGTGCTCTATGTGTTAAAATATAAGGATAGAACTAATGAAATTCTATAAAAAATTTCACAGTTTGTCTTTGAGTAAAAAGCAGTTTTTTAACTTAGCTATTTTTTGCGTTTTGGTCTTCAGTTTTTTTATAAACTTTAGTTCTTTGGCAAGTGCAGCAACAGGAGTTCCAAAGGTAATCAATTTTCAAGGTCGTCTCATGGATTCAAGTGGCAATCTTCTTGGTGGTCCAACCGGTACAAACTACTGTTATCGATTTTCTATTTACTCTGCCACAACTGGTGGAACAAAGCTTTGGCCTGCGGGTACTCCCTCAACTATGACCATTCTTACCAGAGAAGGGGTTTTTGATGCACCGGTTGGAGATGTTTCTGCGGGTGGGGATTCACTTACATATGATTTTCAAACAAGCGATACGACTTTCATGAATGTTGAAGTTAATACCACCCCAGGAACTTGTTCTGGTACTTGGGAATCACTTTCACCTAGACCACAAATTGTTTCTGCAGCATATGCTATCAACTCAGGTACAGTGCAAGGTCTAGCTCCAACACAAAGCGCAAGTGGCAACCAACTTCCTCAGCTTACAAGTGACGCTCTTGTTCTTGGAGGAACTTCTGCAGGTGTAAAATCAACAAGTACTAACGCCCTTACTTTCAATGCTGGAGCAAGTGGTGATGTCCAGTTCTTCTCTTCGGCAAACAAAATTACTTCTGGTGGAGCATTAACTATTGCTGGGCTTATGACTTCAGCTGGGCTTACTTCTTCTGCGCCGGTAAATGTGACTTCTCAATCAGCAACAGCGCTTACTGTGGCTCGAACCGGTACCAACTATGCACTTCAAGTTGATACCAATACCGCCTCTTCTGTAACTGGTCTTAAGGTTACCTCAGCCGCAGCGGGAGGAGGTCTAGCAATCTCTGTTATTTCATCTGGTACTGATGAAAATCTTACAATTGATGCAAAAGGGGCAGGAACCATTTCTATAGGAGGTAATTCAACAGGTGATGTTTTGTTGGCAGGAGGTGTTGGCTCAACAGGGTGTACTATCACAAATTCAACTGGTGCCCTTTCATGTACTGCAGGTATTACTGCAACAGCACTTCCATGGAACAGTATTACTAATCCAACTGGCAATCAATCTCTTTCATTCGGGACCAACACTTCGACGTGGACAACTACAAATGCAACAGGAAATTTCTTTGGTATTACTGCAAACTCTATTACCACAGGACAAGTTATAAATATTGGTCACACCACTTCAGTTATTGCAAACGGTGGATCACTGCTCAAGCTCTCTTCATCATCAGTAGATACCTCGACAACAACTGGAACATTGCTTGATCTTTCTTCAACTGCATCAACTGCTGGAACTCTTGCACTGATCACCAACAACACTGCATCATTTGCTGGGAAAACACTTTCTATTTCCTCAACAGGCATTACAACAGGTCGAGCATTTGATATTGGTATGGGCACAACACTGACAACCGGAGGAGCAATCAATGTCAGTGGTGCGTCCTATGCTCATGGGGTAGGTCAAACAGGAAGCTTAGTCAACCTTTCTTTTAGTGATGCTTCAAGTAACAGCTCAGGAACTTCAATAAGTAATGGTATAAACATTGCTTCGACTGTTAATACGAATGGTATTGGAAGTACTACCATTATCAATGCATTTAATGTCGCCTCACCAACCTTCACCGCTTGTGGAAACGCAGCTTGTACATGGAATGGTCTCAATGTCTCTGGTAATACTAACAATACAACCGGTCTTGTAGAAAATGCGATCAACATTGCAGCGATCACTGGAGGTTCTGCTACAGAAAATGCTATCAATGTCGGTTCTGGCTGGGATACAATCTTGAAGGGAACAACTGCAGGCACAAACTTGATTGACTTCACCAATTTCAAAGTAAGTTCTGCTGGTGTCGTATCTGCACTTACTGGTCTTTCATCTTCAGGTACAATCAATTTCTCTGGTCTCACTGCATCATCTGCTGTTTATACTGACGCATCAAAGAATCTCACCACTACAGCACCAACATCAGGCACTATTGGCTACTGGTCTCGCTCTGGTACGACCCTCTCCCCAGCAACCGCAAACGATATCGTTTCAATCTCTACCAACTCAACCACCGCATCAAACAAAACTCTCGAAGCGCTTCAAACAGGTGCAACTACTGGTACTGACTACGCTGGTTACTTCTCAAACACCGGTGCTGCAACTACCAACGTTGGTCTCTATGCAACAGCATCAGGCGGAACAAATAACTACGCGGCAATATTTGATGGAGGAAATGTCGGTATAGGGACGACGACGCCACAAGCTCAACTAGAGATCACTGGTAATTTTAGATTACCAGACCAGCAAACAAATACTAATGCTTCAAACGGAATCATCTATAAAGATGGCACAATTTTTATACACAACTTCCGACATCCAACTGGAGGTGGCGCAAGACCAAACGGTAGCAATACTTTTGTAGGACTAAGTGCCGGTAATTTGACAATGGGTAGTACTGCTACAGCAGCATATGAAGCTTCTAATAACTCAGGATTTGGATACCAAGCTCTGACCTCTGATACAACAGGTTATTATAATTCAGCTTTTGGATTACAAGCTCTTACTTCCAATACTTCGGGCTATTCCAACTCAGCTTTCGGAATGTATGCTCTCAAGCTTAATGACACAGGCTATTCCAACTCAGCTTTAGGAATCTACGCCCTCGAAAGAAATACCTCAGGTTACTATAATGCAGCTCTAGGATATTTTGCCGGAGGAGTTATTGCAGATGGTTCAACTTCAAACCAGACTTCTAACACCTCTGTTTATTTAGGGGCAAGTACCAAAGCTCTAGCAGATGGGGATACCAACGAGATAGTGCTTGGTTATAACACAACTGGTTTCGGTTCCAATACTGCCGCGTATGGTAACAGCAGTATTACTAAACATATTTTTCAGACGGGGAATGTGGGGATTGGGGTGACGAACCCTGCAGTTTTACTTGATGTTCGTACTGCTCTTACTAATACGCCAGTTGCGTTATTTTACACCGGAGGTGGTGGTCCAGACATTTCCATTGGAGATAGTGGTGGTTCTAGAGTTGTGAATATCGGTCATACTGGTTCTAATCTTTCTATTACTGGAGCTAACAGCGGAGCAGGTGGGTTTTCCATAATTGGCGCATCTTCGCCAGTAAACATTTCTTCAGATAATGCTTCTAACCCTATCACCATAGACGCTGCGTCTGGAGCAGGAAAGTTTATTGTTCAAGGCGCCACTGGTTTTGCCACCACTGCCCCAGACCGTCAAGTAGAAATTAACTCAGCTACAGGTAATAACCTTCGCTTAACTTACAACGACAGTAATGGTAGCGCTACTAACTACGCTGATCTTTTGATGTCTTCAGGCGGAGATTTAACCATAACTCCAAGCGGTGGAGATACTACAGTAACTGGTAATCTCGCAGTTTCTGCTTTGGGTGGTGGTGGTACTCAGTGTGTCAATGTGAACAACTCTGGAGTGTTGGGGGTTGCTACTTGTACTACCTCACTTGCCTGGTCAGCCCTCACTGCTCCAACTGCTAACCTCTCCCTTGCCCATGCAGGCTACACCACAGACTTCTCCTTCAATGGTGTTACCACTGCCAATGCCTTCTCTTTGTCTTCTTCCTCTCTGTCCAGTGGCTCTATTCTTAATCTCTCATCTACTTCCACTGCCGCTACTTCCAACACCCAAACAGTCCTCAAAGTCGCAACCAGTGGAGCAAACGCTACCTCCACCCAAACAACCTATGGTGGTTACTTCACCAATACCCACACTGGAACCTCTTCCACCAACATCGCTGGTTACTTCTCAGCTTCAGGAGGTACTAACAACTATGCGGCGATATTTGAAAGCGGAGAAGTATTGATTGGTTCAACAACTGATCTTGGTGCATACCCACTTCAGGTTACAGGAAATGCATATGTCACAAGCCAGATAGATTTTGGTTCAACAGGAACAGGACAGGGATCGCTCTATAAATCAGGCACTGCAGCAATATTAGCGTCAACAGGTACATTGCAATTGAGTGCGGGGTCAGGTAATCGAGTTCAGATATTAGTAGACAATGGTGCACGACGAGCTTTCTATACAACTGATGGAAAATTCCTGTTTGGTGGTGGAAGTGGAGAAACCTATGGTGGTATTGGAAGTGATAATGGTACTGGTGCCCTAGTATTTTATTATGATGATAGCAGTAATAGTCCAAACGAAGCTGCACGATTTAGTAACGCAGGATTGTTTTCAACTGTTAACAATACCATCACTGATACCAATAGTCTTTTTGATCTAAATCTCACTCTCGGCAACGATGCTACAGCCGACACTATCTCTGCTCTCAATATCGACGTCACTTCAGCTGCTACTGGTGCAGATGGAGACATACTTTACGGTATCAATGTTGCGAACCTAACATCAGCTGACGCAGATGTTGCCGAGAGTGCTATACGAGTCGGAACTGGTTGGGACAATATATTCACTTCCGCAAATGCTTCTCTTACTCAAGCCGGAGCATTGACTGTCACTTCTTGTACTGGTTGTGGAGGAGGGGTCACTGCTGACTCTCTTGATTTCACTGATTTCTCTGACACGATGACACTTGATGCTTCTACCTCTATTGCATTTGGTGCTTCAACATTTGGTCTCACCTTTACCAACAATGGTTCAGGAAATGAAATACACAATCTTACCTCAACAGGAGATTTTGTAGTTCAGGTAAGTGGCTCTCAAGCATTTGCTGTTCTTGATAATACGAGAGTACAAATAGGTCTAGGCTCAGGAACAGCAACACCTGGTCTTCTTGTGCTTGATAGTAAAAATACTACCGGAGACCCAACAGGAACCAATGGAGGTACTTATTATAACAGTAATGACAATGAATTTAGGTGTTATAGAAATGGTACATGGGAAAATTGTGGTCAATATCAAGATTATACTAATTTCTCTGGTTCATACGGAGCTACATCGGCACCGTCTGTCCCTTCTTCTGGAGAACTTAGAATTTTTGCTCGCTCTATTGCAGGGCGTGTACTTCCTGCTTTTATAGGTCCAAGTGGTCTTGATAGTGTATTACAACCACTAATAGGGCGTAATTCAGTTGCATTTTTCCGTGCATACCAAGGAGCTACTACTCTCACCGGTTCTGGAATGACCGTAAGTGCTACAGGAACAGCAACCGCAAAAGGATCACTTGCTTCAACAAATATTTATACTTCTACTGCCGGTGTGGAAATACTGGTGACTACTGCTGCAGCTTCAGCAGTTGCAGGGTTCCGTATAGGGACTGCGGCTGCGGGGCTACAATACTGGCGTGGAAACGCCACTGGATTAGGAGGGTTTACTACCATTGTACGTTTTGGTGCCGCAACTGGAACAACAGGCATTACTTCAGATCGTATGTTTGTTGGCATGTCATCGTCTACCGCTGCTCCAACTGATGTAAACCCTTCTTCTCAGACCAATATTTTGGGTGTTGGATATGATAGTACGGATACAAACTGGCAGATTATGTACAATGACGGGTCGGGTACTGCCACAAAAGTAGATACTGGCATAGCTGCTCCTACAGCTGATCGGTCTAACTTATATGAAATAGCAATATTTGCTGCTCCAAATAGTTCGACTGTAAGCTTCCAGTTCACCAATCTTGCTCCAGGAGGTTCAACTTATTCTACAAGCACAACAACAGATATCCCTTCAACAACTACATTTATGACCCTAAGGGGTTACCATTCTGTAGGGGGTACTTCTTCAGTGGTTGGATTTGGTCTGACTAGTATTTATTCAGAAACAGATATCTAGATAAGGTCTAATTTATTTATATAATGTATAATATATTGTATGTTTATTAAAGGTCAAACAAAAATCCATATATGGGTAATTTTGATGGTTTTGATTGTGGCATATGAACCTCATGTCATGGTTTTTGCCCAACAACAGGAAGATAGTCAGCCTACCCAAGAACAAGTGTCTGTTATCGAAGAAGAAGATAATTCAAATCTTCCAACAGATGAACCCCTTACTGTTCTGGATGAGGATGATATTAATGTGCAACAACCAGTTGAAGATCTTATGGTCCAGGAAACAGTCTCACCCCAGGAAAGTATTTCAACCGAAGAGATTGTAAATTCAGATGATGAAACTGAAGTAGTGCCAACAGAAGAAGATAATAGCACGACTGATGATTTAGATGAAAATACTCCACCTAAGACAGAAGATGAGATAGAATCTGATGAACAGCCTAAAGAAGATAGTGAAGAAATATTAACAGAAGATCAAAATCAAGAAGAAGATTTACAACCATTACCGGAAGAAAATTTAGTTATAGAAGTAAAAAAGCCTAAGCCAATTTATAGTTTTGCGTTGACACAGCGTAATATTTTGACACACAAAAAGGTTGCCCTAACCAATCAAAACCGTTCAATCTCAAGAGGAAGCATCAATCAGATAGATAATAGTGTGGTAGAAGAATCAGAAAATACAATAACAGAGGAGGTACAAGATGTAAATGCAACCGTTACAACTACTATAGATTCTGAAAATGGTTACCTTACTCTCTCTGGTGGATGTTCTAGCACCTATTTTGTGGTTTTAGTGTATAAAAATGAATCTGATTATGCAGAAGATCAAAGTTCTTACATATTTAATAAAGCTTTTCCTTGCCAAGGAGGTGTTTTCTCTTATACTATTTCTCAGCTACCAAGTAACCTTTCTGACGGTACGTATTATATTTTGATTGGAGAACAGGGAGATAAGGGCACTTGGGTTCCAGCTTCTCAGTTAACAGAAATTAATCTTAACAGAAACTTATAGTTTATGAAAAATAAAAAAATTTATTTTATATTATTACTAATAGTTATTGTTGGTCTTTTGGCGATAATTTTTGTTCCAAAAAATAAATCTTGGGATACCAATTCGTGGCAAGCAGTTTTTCTTTCTAATAATCAGGTATATTTCGGTAAGATAAAACATATTTCTTCTAATACACTGGTACTTACTGACATATACTATCTCCAAGCCAGTGAGTCCCTTGCATCTCCTGATGATACAAATTCTAAGCTTAATCTTGTAAAGCTCGGGAGTGAAGTTCATGGGCCAAAAGACAAAATGACAATCAATCGCTCAAATATTTTATTTTGGGAAGATTTGAAAGATAATTCTAGAATAGTTAAGGTTATCAATCAGTTATTAAAATAATCTTTATGTCTCGTAAGTATTATGTAATTGTTA
>JBDHUQ010000026.1:0-7983 GCA_039809205.1 Minisyncoccia bacterium
ATCCAGCAGCAGATCCTCGAGTGTTGGTGTAAATACCCATTTCTCGAGCAGTATTAACCAGATCGGCCACAACCAAGAAATAAGAAGAAAATCCTTTCTGAGCAATAACATCTAATTCAAACTCTATGCGAGAGGAAGCTTCTGGTGTTTGATGGTAATTTTTCTTGATAATTCCTTCTTCCACCAACCTTCTGAGTTCTTCATTGTATGTAGACCCTTCTTCTATCGGATATGTCGGGAATCTCCATGGACTTAACTCTATTTCTAAATCAACAAGCTCGGCGACTTTAATGGTATTATCTAGAGCTTCTGGTATTTCTGAAAATACTTTTCTAGCTTCTTCCTCTGAGATAAAAGAGTAATTTCCACCAAACTTAAAATTTTGGTTATTGGTGTTAATAGCTAAAAGGGTGTTGTGCGCTTCTTTGTCGTCAGGGTTTAAATAATGAGAATCCCAAGTTCCCACAATAGGCAAATCAAGACTTTTGGCTATATCCCGAATAGTAGGTATAAGGGGGATATACCATTCAACATCTTCATGAGCCATAACTTCAACGAAAACATGCTCTTTACCAAAAATTTCTATATAAGTTTTAAGAAGCATTATTGCTTCATCTCTATTTCCAGATTTTAGATGTTGGATAAATCTACTCCCTGGGCATCCAGATAAGCAAATAAGACCTTCTCCATGTTCCTTAATAAGTTCTAAGTCCATGCGAGGTTTGTAATAGTAGCCTTCAATATGACTTTTTGAAACCAGCTTCATTAAATTCTTATAGCCAGTATTATTGCGAGCCAAAAGTGTGAGGTGATAGCGCTTAGAATCTAAAGAAGGCTCCTTATCATACATTCTTCTCTCCGCTATATAAGCTTCAACCCCTATGATTGGTTTGATTTCAGCTTTTTTGCATTCGTTATAAAACTCTATAGCCCCATACATGTTGCCATGATCGGTTAGGGCTAGTGCTGGCATGCCCAGCTCTTTTGCTCTGGCTACCAATTCAGGAATCTTGCTCATACCATCTAGCAGAGAATAGTGGCTGTGTGTGTGGAGATGGACGAAACTCATGGCATGATTATATCAGCCCTAGAATCTCTAAAACAGTTGACAGGGTTATACAAAGGAGTAATTATTTCTGTGAAAGGGAACTCTTTTTCGATGATAGGTGTATACCCCGTCAGGGCCCTGCTCGCGTAAGAGTAATTACCTATTTTATCAAGAAAGCCGATATGGTCGCTTTTAGAAAACCAATCTCACCGTGCAAAAGAACATGTGAAGAAAAGCCCCTAGAACCTAACGGTAATAGGGGGTTTCTTTTATTTGTTATGATATATAAATGAAAAAATGGATTGTCGGCATAGATGAGGTTGGTCGGGGTCCTATTGCTGGCCCTGTAGCTATTTGTGTTTGTGCCATGCCACAACCTGAATATGAAAAATCTAAATGGCTAGGACTTACTGATTCTAAAAAACTGACAAAACTTGCCAGAGAAAATTGGTATCAAGAAGCGATAAAGATGCAGTCCGCGGGAAAGGTTGTTTTTTCTCTCACATATAGAACTAATAAATTTATCGATAAAAATGGAATTTCCGTTGCTATTTTAGAATGTATAAAAGAGGGACTGATAAAAATAAATCTAAATCCAAAAAGTTGCATTGTTTTATTAGACGGTTCCCTCAAGGCACCAGTAGAGTACAAAAATCAAAAGACTGTCATAAAAGGTGACCAGAAACACAAAATTATTTCTCTCTCTTCTGTTATTGCCAAGGTTTCTCGTGACAAAAAGATGGAACTCTTTCATAAAAAGTACCCTAAATACAACTGGAAGGGGAATAAAGGTTATGGAACTAAGGAGCATTATAGCCTTATTTATCAACACGGATTGTCAGACTTACATAGGAAAACATACTTGACAAATCTATAAAAGTGTGTAATATATATAGTAAACTATAAAACAATTAACACATGAAAAAAATACTGTTTTTCCTCTGTTTTGTGGCTTTTACAGCCACTGTTAATGCCCAGATCTTTGGCAAAAAATCTACCGGTAACAAAAAAGAAGTTACTCCGATAACAGGCTCTTTCTCTCTCCACCCGGATTCGATAACAATCAAAGGAAAGGACGGAGCTCTGGAATTTTGTTTTTTGGACCGAACAAACAAATGTTTGTTTATTACCTCCAACAAAACAATATATGATTCAGCGACTTCTTTTCTTCCTATCCGAATTGTCGAGGGTCGCACCTTTATCTTTGAAGGTACAGCCATCGATCCTTTCTCTAGGTTTTCAAAGAAAAACCTGGATGAATTAAGTAAGAGTCTCGGTATAAGTTTGAATGAATACAAGGTGGTAAGGATTTTCAGTTACGGTATGAAGGAGGATATTCCTGGTCCTAGCAGGTCGGCCATTGCTGATACGCTACGACCTAAAAAGCGTTGGTAGGGTTAATTCCTATGATACAGCTACTAAAAAAGCCCCGAAGCAATTCGGGGCTTTAATTATTGCCAAATTAAGTTATACCCAGCTATTATAGCTGCTGTCTCAGCTCGTAAAACTGTCTCTCCAAGCTTGCAAGAAGGAGCGTTATATTTTTTAAATAATTCTTTATCTTCATCACTCCAGCCGCCTTCGGGTCCTATATAAAAGCAAATATTGTTTAAATCTTTTTTAAAATTTTCTTTACCTTCTATATCCAAATAGTATTGGAAAGAGCCCATGTTGAGCTCTAGAGCATTTTCTAAATTTTGGGGTTCATAAATATGCACTCTATCAGAACAGCCTGATTGTTCCAAAGCTTCATCGCTTATTTTTTGCAATCTTTCTATTTTTAAGCTTTGTTTTATCGTTCTATCTGAAATTATGGGTATTATTTTTTTTACTCCTACTTCTGTTAGCTTCTGTACAATAAGTTCAAAGTTATCTCTTTTAACTATACTAATGCAAGCAGTTACATTTTTAGGGATGTTTTTTTTAGAAACAGTATTTTCAATTGAAAGGGTCAAGCCTTGCTTGTTACTCTCTTTTATTTTGCAGATATAATCATCAGTACCATTAGCAAAAATGATGCATTTCTCATCAGTTTTAAGCTTAAGAACGTTCTTTATATGGTGAACTATTTCACTATTGGTCAATTCTATTTCTTTTGACTGCGGAATTTCTGTAATTAAAAATCTATGTATTTTTTTCATATATTTATCAGTTTATGAATAAAAGGGTTGTAGTGATTTTCATGAGGATTCAAAATAAAAACTAAGGCAAGTAGCATAATAAGAAGCCCTACAAACTTTTGTAACTTTTTTACACTAATTCTTTCCCGGTGTTTAAAGGAAAAGGCAACTAAACCAATCCACCATATAAGTGCTCCAATTAAAAATCCAAATAAAACTTCTGTTCTATCAAAAATAGAAATACCTATAAAACGACTTAATAGCAACGCAATTATGCCAAATGAAATGTAGGTTGAGGGATTTGCTAAACAAATCATAAAGGTTTCGGAGAAATGTTTTTCAAGAGGATGATCAGGTTTTTTGGGTAGCATTTTTTTTCTAAAGACCGTTAATCCATATATAAACATACAAAATGCCAAGATTAATTTTAAATACTTTGGAATATGAATATAAAAAGAGTGATGCGTACTATGAATTCCAAGTAGAACTAGAAAAGCTACAGTAGTATCTATAAGTACAATAGCTATACTAGCTACTATTCCAGCTTTAAAACCGTATTGTGCTGTTCTTTTTATGGTTATAAGGGCAATAGGTCCAATAGAAAGAGAAATAGCTAGTCCAATAATAATGCCTTGAACCAAATATAGAGAAGATAAGTGCATATAGCGTTTATATTATACTATAAGGATAGTTTAATAGTTCAAATAGTTTTTATTTTTTATTTGTGTTTAATTATTTAGTTTGTTATTATTTATGCAATATATGATAAAAACTGTCAAAAACTATTTCATACCGCATAAAGGAAATAGTTATACCCCTCATCTCCTAAGAGAGAGAAGCCTTTTAGTTTTATTTATTCTGGCTTTTATACTTTTTTTTACATCTTTAGGAAACTTTTATTTTCTTAAAAAGACTGATTTTGGTGCTACTGTTTTACCTGCTGTTTTGGTAGACCTTACCAATGAGTATCGTATAGAAAATAATTTAAAACCACTTTTGGTAAATGCTGATCTTCAAAAGGCAGCTTTAATGAAGGCCAAAGATATGGCTGATAATGGCTATTTTGCCCATACTAGCCCAACAGGAGTTTCTCCTTGGCAGTGGTTCTCTAGGGTAGGGTACCCTTTTGTTTATGCTGGAGAGAATTTAGCAATAAACTTTTCTGAATCTTCTGATGTCGAAAAGGCTTGGATTGCTTCTCCAACGCATCATGCAAATTTAATAAACGAAAAATTTGATGAAACAGGTATTGCTACATATGAAGGCCTCTATGAGGGTAAGTCGGCTACTTTCGTTGTTCAACTTTTTGGCAAGCGTGCAGATGTTGTAACATCACCAAAAGAATCTAGTAATCCAAGGATTACAAAACCAGAAGTTAAAGGAGAAAGTTTAACTATTGCACAAGCACCTATTGATCCAGAAGAGATTGCTCCGGTATTTTTAGTTAACGAAAAGACTTTTGCCGTGGTTCAAAATTTAAATGAAAATGAGCCTAGAGATTCGGATTATTCAGAAGGGGATAAGATTCAGGCCTCAACATTTGTTCAAAGATTTATCGCAAACCAAAATAAATATGTTCAGTATATTTACGTAGGGCTAATGATTCTTGTATACATAGTTTTGGTTTCTATGATAGTTATGCAGCTTCGCTTCAAACATAGTATGAAGCATATAGCCCTTTCGATCTTGCTCCTTTGTCTTCTTGGGGCTTTTTCTTATATTAATAGTGGTCTCGTTGTTTCTTTTCTATAAAAAATAAAAATCCCCATTCGTTTGAATGGGGATTTTTATTATGCACGCTGTACGTTTACAGCATTTTTTCCTTTCTGTGAATCTTCTTCTTCGAAAGAAACCATATCACCTTCACGAAGATCTTCGAATTTTACTCCAACAAGAGCGTTCATGTGAAAGAAAATATCTTTCTGACCATCAACAGCAATGAAGCCAAACCCTTTATCTTTTAGGTTCTTGATTTTACCTGTCATAACAAAGTTTTTACTAACTACCCAATAATATACAAAATAAAACCCTAAGAATCGACGTTCGAGAAGCTCCTTTTGTACTTGTACAGTATCACAAAAGTGTTTAAGCGTCAATGTTGTTTATTTTCTTAGGAAAGATATAGCGATAAGTAAATTTGATAAGAGTAGTAGTTAGTATTAATCCAAGTAATATCAAAATAATGTTTTTAGCTATGCCAATATCTTTAATAATCAAAAGCATTCTGCTGTGAAAGTACCAGCCAAGACTAATATAGAGAGGGACATAGATTAATAGGGCTAATAAATCCGAAATAATAAAATCTCTTTGAGGCATTTTTTTACTTCCAGCTAAAAACGGACCTATGAATCTAAATTGCATTAAAAAGCGAGAGAAAAACACTATTAACTTTATATTCATATGAAGCCACTTTTCACCCTTTTTCTCTAATTTTTTTGCAAAGAAAGTTTTGTATAGATATGTGGTTATCTTACTACCGCGACTAGATAGCTTGTAGATTATTATGTCATTGATCAACAGAGCGCTTATAACCAAAGGAATAGTAATAAAGCCATTAATTGCTCCAGTTCCAGATAGATACCCAAGAGCCAATAAAACTATTTCTTCAGGGATAGGCACAACAACATTTGATAGAAAAGAAAAAATCCAGATACCGCTGTAGGATAGGGCACCAAGCTGATTAATCACTGATTCTGTTCCAATACCCATGATGTCTTTAACTATACTACGACTTTCTTTATCCTTCCAGGTAAGTTAGAGCTTTTTAGACTATTGCTTAATTATTAAGATTAGATTAAGATTATAGTAAGCGGTCCTGGGGTAGTCAAAAGGCAACCGCAATTACTGGCTTAAAATTATAACGTATGAAGAAAAATAATTACATTAGTTGGATTATAGTTGCGATATTGGTTATAGTGGCACTTTTCTTTATTTTTAAAGAAAAGAAGCCTACTGACAATACACAAGCTCCAAATGAAAACCAAGAGCAACAGAACATAGACAATAACGAGCCAGAATCTTCTCAAGATACATCTGGCCAATCCGGAGCAGCTTCTATTTCTTATACTGATGCTCTAGTTAAGTATAAGGATCGTCGACTTCAGTTCAATGCTTCTTGTCAGGCGACTCCTAGTTCCGTTACTTATAAGGACAATACTGGTATCATGCTTGATAACAGATCTTCTCAATCTCGCACTATTAAGGTTGGGCAATCTTATACTATAAAGCCTTACGGATTTAAAATTGTGACTCTTCCAGACACTTATTTAAAATCTAAAACTATTTTAGTTGATTGTGGTAGTTTACAAAATGTTGCAACTATTTTAGTTCAAGAATAAATATTGATTTAATCATCTCATATTATATAAAACCTGGTTTATAAACCAGGTTTTATATTTGTAATATTTTATTTTTAAAAACGGCACTATATAAGGTCGTTCATTAAAAGACAAGTCGTTAGCTATATAAATATGCCTAAAATAGACAATACAAGTAAAGCTTTTGTGGTAAAGATTCAAGCTCTATATGACATTGAGATGCAACTTGAAAAAGTTCTACCTAAGCTTGCAAGAGCAGCAAACAATCCAGAACTTAAAAAAATTTTTCTTGATCATCTTGAGGAGACAAAAATGCATAGAGATCGATTGGAGCAAATATTTGATATGCTTGATGTTGATACTAAGAAAACAAGATCAGAAGGCATTAGAGGAATTATAGAAGACGGTTCTTGGGTTATGGATGTTGATGCTCCAATTTTTACCAAAGACAGTATGTTGGTTGGGGCTGCAAGATATGCTGAGCATTATGAAATGGCGGGCTACATGTCTGCCATAGAAGAAGCTAAAGCACTGGGTCTTCTAGACATAGCAGATTTGTTATCTGAAACTTTGGTTGAAGAAGAAAATGCCGACAAGTTACTGTGTAAATCTCTAGTTGAGAGTCTACAAAATGCAAAAGAAGAAATATCAATAGAGGATGAAGAGTAAAAATATTATAAATATTTTTTAAATGGTCGCTAATAATAAGTTAATAAAAAATAATGAAAATATGAAAAATACAACAATAGGAGTTTTTCCAAATAGAGTTCGAGCTGAAGAAGCAATAAAAGAGCTTCGAGATAGTGGAATTTCAGATACTGACATATCTTGTATCTATCGAGATAGCGAAGGGGATATGAAAGATAGCCAAAGTGGAGAAAAACTTGGAGAAGGGGCAACCAAAGGCGCCGGAACTGGGGCTGTGGTTGGAGCTATAGCTGGTCTAGTAGTAGCTAATGGTATTCTTCCAGGTCTTGGAACTCTGTTTGTGGCTGGACCTTTGGCTACTGCCTTAGGATTTACTGGTGCTGTAGCTACTACGGTTGCTGGAGCGGCAACTGGAGCTGTGGCTGGGGGATTGATAGGTGCACTTTCTGAACTAGGTATAAGTATAGAAGAGGCAGCTTTATATGAAAAGCATATTGAGGGCGGAGAAGTAGTTGTTATTACTCGGTCAGATACTTCTAACCCGCTAGATATTTTTAGAAATAATAATGCGGTAGAAATCAGACAGTATCCTGAAAATATGTAAAAATTCTAATAATATAAAGCCACGCTTTAGTTAAAGCGTGGCTTTTGTTTTTTCTGAGATTTAATATGTTTTAAATATGAAACAATAATAAAACTAATAATGACCATCAAATACCACGAGATAATCTTACCACTCTCTACTATGTTCCAGTTGTGCATTTGATTTGTATATTTCCACGCTCATAAAAATGTTGAAACATATTCAGCAATCCATACAAAAACAGCAATTAATATAACAGAAATAGTA
>JBDHUQ010000027.1:0-7381 GCA_039809205.1 Minisyncoccia bacterium
TCGGATTTGGTAAAATAAAGGCACAAAATCAAAAAATCCCTTTAAGGGATTTTTTGATTTTGTGCCCGAGGCGAGACTCGAACTCGCACGGCATTACTGCCTGGGGATTTTAAGTCCCCTATGTCTACCATTCCATCACTCGGGCATATACACTTTTTAAGGTGGGGAGACCTGGGCGAGAATCGAACTCGCGTATAGAGATTTTGCAGATCTCTGCCTTACCACTTGGCCACCAGGTCTTTACTAATTTTTGCTATCTTCGTAAAGAAGAGCATCTATAGTTTGGCGGGCTTTCTCTCCTTTGTCAATTTCTACATCCATAAAAGGTATGTTTTGCATATTGATACCTTTTTTAATTACTGTGCGCAAATCATTTCTCTTACGTTTAAGAAAGTTTAAGGCCGATTCCTCGCCACTTTCTGGAAGAACAGAGATATAAATAGTAGCACTTCGTCCACGATCAAGAACTTCAACCCTAGTTACTGTTATTATTGAAGTTTTGTTGCTCTCTCGCTCTATAAAAGAGGAAGCTAAACGAGCGATTTGTGATTCTATTTTTTCTTGTTTTCCAGTGTCCATATTAAGTATTTATTTGGTAACCATTACAAAAGCTTCGAGTACGTCTCCTGGGGCGATGTCGGTTTTACATTCAATCATAAGACCACACTCTCCTTCAGAAACTTCTTTTTGTTTTTGTCTAGCCTGTTGAAGTTCTACTATTTTACCTTCAGCAAGAGGGAAATCGCGTCGGATGATAGAGACTCTAGCTCCGTTTGAAATCACTCCGCTCTCTACTCGAGCACCCAGAACTTGTTTTTCTTTGGTCTGAGAAAAAGTCTTCAATACTTTGGCAGAACCTATAACTTCTCTTGTTTCGATTCTCGGGCGACGCTTTTCAAGTTCTACTTCAAGCCACTCTGTTAACTTGTAGATAATGTTAAATACTTCTATTTGAGCTCCAACCTTTTCGTTTATATCTTTGGCTGACTTATCAAGACTACTGTTAAATCCTAAGATAATAGTTTCTTTGTCACTTTGTGCGAGTTTTATATCAGCTTCTCCTATAGAACCAACCCCCTTACCGATAATCTTAATTGCTAATCCTTCTATTTTTATTTTACTGAGTTCTTTTTCTATTGCTTCAAGAGTTCCCTGGACATCAGTCTTGATAATGATAGGTACAATTTTTTTGTTTTCTGTATCGATACTGTTGTCAGAAGATTTATTTTTAGCAGAAGCCAACTCTTCTATATAGTCTTCAGCTTCTCTTTTTTTATCAAAAACCTTAATCGCTGATCCAACTTCTGGCAGAGTGTTAAATCCGACAAGTTGAACTGCTGTTCCAGCTGGAACTTTCTCTATGGTTCTACCCAAGAAGTTCTCCATAATCCGAGTGGTGGTAAAGGCTTGGCCCGCAACTACAAATTGGCTCCTCTCTAGAGTGCCGTCTTTGATTATCAAGGTTGCAGCGATACCTCTTTTTGGTTCAAGGTGACTTTCGATAACTATGCCTTCTGCTAAATTACTTGGAGAGTATTTTAAATCTGCCATATCGGCTACCAGCAAAATAGTTTCAAGTAAATCTGAAACGCCGGTACCCTTGCTTGCCGAAATTGCATTCCAAGGAGTATCTCCTCCATAGCCTTCTACCAAGACTTCACTTTCTGCTAAAGAAAGTTTTGTTTTTTCTATATTAGCTTCTGGCAAATCTATTTTGTTAACCGCAACAATCATAGGAATTTTTGCATCACGAATAGTTTTAAGAGCTTCCAGGGTCTGGGCCTTAACTCCATCTACAGCTGAAACTACCAAAATAGCGATATCAGCAGCGCTTGCTCCACGTTCACGCATGCCAGTAAAGGCAGCATGTCCTGGTGTGTCTATAAAGGTGATATGGCGCGACTCTCCTTGATAAGGGATGCTTATTTCGTACGCACTTAGGTGTTGAGTTATGCCACCAGCTTCTTCGGCAACTACGTTTGTTTTACGAATATAATCTAGCAAAGTACTCTTTCCATGGTCGATGTGTCCCATGATAGCTACTACTGGAGGTCTCTGTAATGTTTCTGAGTTTTTCATATCTTTAGTGGTTTTTTAAATTTTTAAACTCTTTTTTGATGTTTCAAGTGCTAGATTTTCTTCTTCGGTAAGGCTTGATAGGGCATTTCCTCTGCTAACTGGCTTAGCATAGATACCAACGTGATTTCTATTTGTGATAACAGAAAGAATAAATCCATCTCCAGATTCATCTAAGATTCCAGAAGCAAAACTTTGGTTTCCACCTGCATTCTCATATGCATCGTACCGAATAAGAGAGTATCCTCTTACGCTTTTTTTAACCCTCGCATCAATAACCTCTAGAGCCTCTTTGTGGGCAACTAGGGTTTCATCTATCTCTGCACTTTTTTTTGTTAACCAAGCAAGCACTGATTCTAGGGATTGAGCATCTTTTCCAATCATAAAGCTTCTTAGGCGCTTATATAAAAGCACTGAAAAAATAATCAGCACTATAGTGCTGATACCAAGGAAACCAAGGGTGGCCGAGAGCCAAAGTGGTATACTCTGTATCATAAATACATATTATACTGATTTTCCTATGTTTTTCAAGCGTTTTTGGCCAAACAACAGAATATATTTAGATTATGCTTCAAGTACTCCATTTGATGAAAAAATGCTTTCTAGTTTTCCAAAAATCTCAAAAAAGATATTGGAGGCCAATCCAAGTGCTTTGCATAAAGAGGGCGTAAGACTAAAGAAGGTTTTAGAAAATGACCGAAGTGTCGTTGCTAAAAGTATCGGGGCCCAACCGGATGAAATTATTTTTACAAGTAATGCAACGGAGAGTGATAATTTAGCGATAATTGGATTTATTAAAAACCAAATCCAAAATGGTATTTTGCCAAAAGATATCGCTATATATGTTAGCCCTTTTGAACATTCAGCTATTGAAGAAACTATTTCTCAACTCCATAAAGACATTAGAGTTTGCAAGCTCGTAGAAGATAATGGCTACGTTCTTCCTAGTAGCATTAGTCTTCCAGAAGAAATAAAAACTTTATTAGTTTCTGTGATCTTTGTTCAAAACGAAGTAGGTACTGTTCAAAATATAAAAGAAATAGCAAAAAGGCTCAGAAAGCTTCGCAAGGATAGTCCTGATAAAAAGATTATTTTTCACACGGATGCTACGCAGGCCCCCCTTTTTTACGACTTAAACGTTTTACGTCTTGGTATAGATATGATGACCCTTGGAGCAACCAAGCTTTATTGCCCAAAAGGGGTTGGTCTTCTTTATAAAAAAAGAGGTGTTCAGATTTCTCCTATTTTTTATGGTGGGGGGCAGGAAATGGGACTTCGACCTGGGACAGAGCCAGTAGAACTAATTCATAAATTCTCTTACGCATTATCTTACGCGCAAAATCATAAAGAGAAGAGCCTTGCCCGAACAAGGTCTTTACAAAATTATTTTGAAAACAAAATCAGAAAAGAAATTCCGCAGATTCGTATTACAGATAGAGGGGAGAGAAGCCCACATATAACACATCTCGTAATCCCAAATATAGATAGCGAACTTCTTGTGATAGAGCTTGATGCTAGAGGCATTGCAGTTTCTTCAAAGAGTGCTTGTAAAAATGACAATGATGATAAGTCAGAATTGCTCTCAATACTTTATCCGAATGAAAATATTGGAGCTGTTCGAGTCTCTTATGGCAGAAAAACAACTAAGTGGGAATTAAATAAAACAGTAAAGGCTATAAAATCTGTACTTAAAAAGTATTCTATTCTAATCTAGAAAACCTTGACGGCTGTGGTATAGTAGAAATATACAGAAATTTCTGAGCTGCTGATTCGTCATTAATTCCGTAAAGACTATTATAGGATTTAGATTTTTGCCCGCATTTCCGCGGGAGAGTTTGAAAATATGCCTCCACTACACCAATTTACAACCAAAGCCAAGGAAGCTATCAAAAGAGCGCATGAATTGGCGATTGAGCGGGGACAGAACAATGTTAATACTATACACCTATTAGCCGCTCTTCTTATTCAAGAGGATTCTAATATTGTGACTATTTTAGATAGACTAGAAATAGACAGTATGCACCTAACTGATTCTGTCCTTGAAGCTATAGAAAGTGCTGACGGGCAGACTACTGTTGCTCCGTCGTACCAAATGTTTCTGACCGCTGATCTTGCTCAAACCATCGAAGGTTCTCTTAAGGTAACGGCCGAGATAAAAGATACTTTTGTCTCAACTGAGCACTTATTTGTGGCTCTTCTTGATGTTAAGAATGATGCTTCAGAAATATTAGACAAATTTAAAATTGATCGAGCGCAGGTGCTAAATATTATTTCTGAATTTAGAAATAATAAGGGCTCTGAAACAAATGCAAACAAGAAGTTTCGATTGATTACAAAGTTCACACGCAATCTGACTAAACTTGCTCGAGAGGATAAGCTTGATCCGGTCATTGGCCGTGATGCTGAAATCATGCGCATTATGCAGATTCTTTCGCGTCGAACCAAAAACAATCCAGTGCTTCTTGGAGAACCGGGGACAGGTAAGACTGCAGTTGTTGAAGGGCTAGCAGTTCGTATTGCCAAAGGAGATGTTTCAGAAAGTTTGAAAGATAAGGAATTGGTTTCTCTAGATATTGGCAGCTTACTTGCTGGCACGAAGTATCGAGGAGAGTTTGAAGAGCGCTTGAAAGGCATACTCAAAGAAGTAGAAAAAGCTGAAGGCAAAATCATTCTATTCATAGATGAGATCCATACTATTGTCGGAGCGGGAAGTGCCGAAGGCTCAATGGATATGTCGAACATGCTCAAGCCCGCACTCTCTCGAGGAGAAATCAGAGCAATTGGTGCTACAACTTTAAAGGAGTATCAAAAATATATTGAAAAAGACCCAGCACTTGCTCGCCGCTTTCAGCCAGTTACCATCGAGGAACCGACTCCAGAGGATACTGTTGCGATTTTGCGCGGATTGAAAGAAAAATACGAACTCTATCACAGCGTGCATATTACTGATGACGCAATTGTTGCAGCAGTTAATTTATCTAATCGGTATATCACCAACCGACATTTGCCGGACAAAGCCGTTGATCTTCTTGACGAAGCATGTTCTGCGCTTCGCATGGAGCTTGAAAATAAACCGGCTCCGCTTGAAGAGGCACATAGAAAAATAATGCGTCTGGAAATAGAGAAAGAAGCGATCAAGAAAGATTTGGAAAAAGATTCTTCTGAAAAAGAAAGTATAAAAAACGCCAAGGCCCGTCTCTCTGACATAGAGAAGGAAATCGCCAATATTTCTGAGAAAACCAAAGAACTAGAAACAAAATGGCAAACAGAAAAATCTTTACTCGCCGAAATTTCTAAAATCAAGAAAGATCTGGAGACACTGCGAATAGAAGCAGAAGGTGCGGAAATGCGCACAGATTTGGGCAGAGCAGCGGAAATTCGCTATGGTCACTTGCCACTCCTTCAGAAAACCTTGGAAACTAAAATGGCTCGCCTTAAGAAACTCCAAAAAGTTCGAAGGGTTTTAAAAGAGGAAATCACCGAAGAGGATATTGCTTCTGTAGTTGCACGTTGGACTGGGGTGCCTGTTACTAAGATGCTTGAAGAAGAAAGAACCAAACTTGTTGAGATGGAAAATGAACTTAAGAAAAGAGTAGTAGGTCAGGATCATGCCATAGAAAGAGTTGCTCATGTGTTACGCCGATCTAGAGCAGGAATCAGTGATCCCAATAGACCAATAGGTTCATTTATTTTCTTAGGTCCTACAGGTGTTGGAAAGACTGAACTTACAAAGGCTTTAGCACAGTTCATATTTAACGATGAAAAAGCGCTAATAAGAGTTGATATGAGTGAGTATATGGAACGCCATTCAATCTCTAAGCTTGTAGGTTCTCCTCCAGGGTATGTGGGACACGAAGAGGCAGGTCAGTTGACTGAAGCTGTTCGACATAAACCTTACTCTGTGGTTCTCTTCGATGAAATAGAAAAAGCTCATCCAGAAGTATTTAACATCTTGCTCCAAGTGCTTGATGATGGTGTTTTGACAGATAGTAAGGGAAGAAAGGTTAACTTCAAAAATACTATCATTATCATGACTAGTAACATAGGTAGTCAGTATGTTCAAAAGATGGAATCTATTGGTTTTCACAATAATTCAGAAACAACAGAATACTCTCAAATGAAAGACAAGGTTGAAGGAGCACTAAAGGATCATTTCCGACCAGAGTTTTTAAATCGTATTGATGAAATAGTAGTCTTCGACATTCTCTCGCCAGAAGCTATTAAAGAAATAGTTGGTATTAGAATCAAAAATATACTTTCTCGTCTTGAAGAGAAAGGGATATCTATAAAGATTGAGGATTCTGCACTTTCACGATTGGCTAAGGTCGGATATAATCCACAGTACGGGGCTCGCCCCCTCAATCGTTTGATTCAGACTAAAGTCCTCAATCCGATTGCAGAGCGTATCATCAAGCAAACTATTTTGCCTGGTGACGTTGTAACTGTTTCTGTCGCTGATGACGAAATCGTTGTTAGTACAAATAATAAAAAGAAGCAGATTAGTTCTTTACGTAACCAGAAAAAAGAGACTTCCGTTTCTTAATATTTCTGGTAGTATAAAAGTCTCTCGCCTTAGGTGGGGGACAATGCGTCGGTGGTAGAGTGGTCAATTACATCAGACTGTAAATCTGACGCCTTCGGGCTACGCAGGTTCAAATCCTGCCCGGCGCACAAATGAAAAAATCCCTAATTAGGGATTTTTTCATTTGTGTAAATGCTATAATTAGATTGATGAAACGAATTGGTATTCTTAGGGGTGGTATAAGTCCTGAATATGACATCTCTCTTAAAACTGGTGGAGCTGTACAGCAGGCTTTACATGAAGCAGGTTTTGAGGCTATTGATATGCTCCTTGATAAGGAAGGTGTTTTGCATATCAAAGGCGTTCCAGCCGATCTAAATAAAGCCCAAGTCTCTGTTGATCATATTTGGAATGCGCTCCATGGCGAGTTTGGTGAAGATGGCCAAATACAAAAATTATTAGATGGGTACAATATTCCTTATACAGGCTCTGGTGTTGTAGCTTCTGCTTTAGCATATAATAAAAAGGTAGCCAAAGAGCACGCTGAGAGTTTGGGCATAAAGACTCCTCAATCACTATTAATTATGCCCGAGGGAACAGAATCTGTTTCTGAAATGACTGCTCGTATTTATAAAACTATGGCACCACCTTGGGTTATCAAACCTCTCTCTGGTGGATCTTCAGTTCATACTTTTTTTGCTTTCACTCCACTTGAACTTTCTCAAATAGTTGAAGAGTCAGTTTCGCATGGGCAGCCCTTTTTGGTTGAGCAATATATTTCTG
>JBDHUQ010000028.1:0-7375 GCA_039809205.1 Minisyncoccia bacterium
AGTTTTTAAAATAATTTGGTTAACAGGATTTTTATTAACATACTCAAACCCAAAAAAAGCTTTATTACCAAATGATGTATCTCCAAACATCAAGTGTAAATTGTCCCATTCAATACCACGGATTTTGTCACCTGGGCAAGTGCCATAAGTAGAAAAACTATCTACCCAGCCAGTGTCTTTTGTAGGCTCTCCCATTATTGGAGTAAGCACCGAAAGAGCCTCTTCCGCAGAAGTTCCAAACTTAAATATTCCAATACCATCTTCTCTTAATTTTATTTTCTCTTCTGAGCTAGTGAATGTTGGAATTTCTTTGGTTGGTTGCTCACCTATAGAAGCTTTTTGATTTTTAGGGTTTAAATATGTGAGTACTCCAATTAGTATAATAATCAGAATCCCTATAATAGCTACT
This sequence comes from Minisyncoccia bacterium, assembly GCA_039809205.1. Lineage (GTDB taxonomy): Bacteria > Patescibacteriota > Minisyncoccia > Phycocordibacterales > UBA9973 > UBA4124. The sequence goes on from JBDHUQ010000028.1 coordinate 410, forward strand.
TTTTTATTCATAAATATATAGACGTTTTAAAATGGTTTTTATTTCAAGATTATGTGGTATATAATAAGGTTAGACAAAATACGCAGTTAGTTTCGGCTTACCCCTTGTTTCTACAGGGGGTAATTTGTTTGTATGGATATTAAATTTATAAAATAAAAGCCTCGGAAACACCGAGGCTTTTATTTTATCCGCAAGGTTCTCCTGTGGTAACGCTATAATCAGTGCCACCTTCACATCCTGCAGGAACATATCCATCTGCACCGTAGTATCCAGATTCGTCAGGCAATGAAGGACTGCTCTGATAGGTTGTGTAATAGTAGGTGTTGCTAGGTTCTAACGTAGTAGTTCTAATAGATCGAGTTGTGCTTGTTCTGAAGGGTGTCACTTGGTAGTTTGTGTATAGACTTGGTACATAAACTCCAGAATTTCTAACCACTAATTTTTGATTATTGAGACCATCATAAACATTAGCCTGGTATACAGATCCAGGTAGGGTGCTATATGAATAATACCCACCAGAAGCCCGAGTCAAAATAACCAAAATCGTGATTATGGCTATAATTATCATGGTTATAAATAGTGTTCGGTTTGTTATTTCTCCCATATAAATCCATACTACTCAGAAATGGGGGTGTGTCAATAAGCACCTTAAAAGACGTCAAATCCAAGCTCTAGAGGCATATGGTCTGAGACTACGTCTGGCAAAGCTTTAAATTCTTCAACTAAAACTTCTGAAGAAACAAAAGCATAATCAGCATGCTTGTCATCCCCTGTATATAAGGACGTACGAGTCGTTGGAATATTATATTTTTTGATTAGGTTAGTGAAATTCTCCTCAAGCATTTTTATACTTTGAGTCTCTGGAAGAAGGTCAAAGTCTCCGACCAGTATTTTTGGTATAGATCCAGTTGTGGTTATAAAGTCTACTATGGCTTTTGATTGTTCTATGCGATTTTCTGTATCTGTTTTTCCAGCAGGATTCCAATGCCCATGAACATTCATAATAATCACGTCTTTTCGGTCTTTTTTTATATGAATCCATTGCATTTTTCTGTCGTGGTCGTTATTTTCATCGTTTGGATTAAAATTTGGATTTTCATAGAGTATGACTTCCCCACTAGAGACAACTTCCATCCCTTTCTTTAAGAAAATAGCGATACCATACACATTTGAGGCTACAGGACAAAAATAAACATCAAAGTTTGTCAAAATTTCTGTTATTTCTTTTAATATATGCCTGTTTCCTTCGTCATGACCAATGTAGGTACTAGTAGGTGTCTCCTCATCAAGATCATTGAAGATCTCTTGGAAACAAAAGATATCAGTGAAGGGAGCGTGGTCTTTTAGGAAAGCCTCAAATGGCTCCTTAACTCTTCCTGCCCAAGTATTTAATGTGATTAATTTCATACCCCCTATTATACCTTACTAAATTGCTATACAATATGCCTATTATTTATGAAAAATAAATCAAATTATTTCCCTATAGTTTTAGCTTCCTTTATCGTCGTTATTGGTGTCGGAAGCTTTGTTCTTCATAAAAAAGGCGTAGTTTTTAATTCTCCGGTCGTTAATACAAATGACCCAGATTCTATGGTAAAACCTGTAATTAAAGAAGACGCAGGATACCATAGGGTTACTCTTGGAGAGTCAAAGGTTGGGGCTGAACTTACTCAGATAGTCGGTAAGGAACATTTATCTGCTGTTTTATCTTTAAATCGCTTAGATATAAAGCATTTACAGCCTAAACAAGAAATAATCATTCCTGATTCTTTTGATGACCCTTTTGCCTTATCTTCTTTCCCTAGGTATGTCCCTGACTTAGCAAGCATTCCTAAAATCATTTTAGTAGATCAAAGAATTCAAGAATTTGGAGTTTACGAAAATGGTTCTCTTGTTCGTTCTGGAGGTGTTAGTACAGGAAAAAAGTCTACTCAAACTCCAAGCAAGCTATATCACACCAACTGGAAAGGTAAACTCGTAACCAGTACCGTAGATGATGAATGGATTATGCCTTGGTATTTCAACCTTGAAAATTTTGAAGGCATATCGATGCATCAATACGAGCTACCTGGCTATCCTGCTAGTCACTCATGTGTCAGACTTTCAGAGGAAGATGCTATTTGGATGTATAACTGGGCTGATCAATGGGTTTTATCTGATGATAAGTCGAAGGTTGTAAAAAATGGTAATCCAGTGATTATATTTGGTAAATATGACTACAATGCTAAAGCCCCATGGAAGAATCTTCCTGAGGATAAGTATGCTATGAGGCTAACAATAGAAGACATCCAAAAAGCTATTTCTCCTTATTGGTCAGAAATAACTAAAAACTAGTATTTTCTAATAACTGCCTTTACAACTCCGGTGATCTCTAAAGATTGGGTTGGGTAAATATTTCTGTAGTTTTTATTAGCTGGTTCTAGATATGTCTGACCTTTAGGATCTTTGCGCAAGTATTTCATGGTATGCTCCCCGTCTACCATAGCTATAACTATTTCACCTTCTTTGGCGTTGTTTCTCTTTTCTACTATGACCATATCGCCGGGCTCTATGTGGGCCTCTATCATAGAGTCCCCATCAACTTCAAGGATATAGGTTTCGTTTTTCTTACTAATAAGAAGATCGTTTAGATTGATTGAATCACTTTGAGCATCCACACTAGAAGGTAGTCCTGCTTTGACCAATCCGCCAACCGGCACATCATTAAACAAAGATGTTGGCAGAAGTCGCCCTATGTGATCTTTGGCCACAATTCCAGCATCAAGCATTTTTTGAACAAGTCTATAAACAGCATTTTTTGACTTAAAACCAAAGAGTTCCATCATCTCACTATAGCTAGGCATGCGTTTTTCGCGATGATAAAAATTTTTTAGCTCTTCTGTAGGTTCTTTCATAAATAATTTAGAAAACTTTTTGCAAAAAGAAATGTCTCATAAATCCTGAAGACTTTGGTCTAGGAAGATGGCCATTTCTTGAGTAGTCTTTAAGATACACACCATATAGTGTACCACTTTGCTTTATATCTATCTGAAGTTTATTAATCCTTTCAAGGTTGTTTATAAGAGCCTGTTTGAATTGAGGACTGGTTGTCATGTTAGAAACTCAAAGAGTGACTTAATCTGCTAAAGAAGCTCTGACCGCTAAGAGCTCTTAGTTGTCGAGTTAGTATTTTATGTTTTCTAGCTTCTAAGGCGTAAGATTGCCCTTTAATAATTAGCATGTCTATCTTTCGATTTAGCTGAGAGAGTTCTCTTTGTAATGTCTTTTGATATTGTGCTGTTGTCATATGTTTACTCCTAATTGATGCCTATATTTGTATATTTATAGTATAAGTGAACAATCGTTCACAAGTCAACAAATAGGTTGGGGATAACTCAAATATTTATATTTAAGCCCTTAATTCTTCAATCAAATCCTCTAAATCAGCAGCTCTTTCTTTTACTTGTTGACCTTTCATTAGCCAAAAAGTTTTGGATTTTAGTTCATTTATGAACTCATGATCATGGGTGACAAGTAAAATAGTACTCGTTGTTTTATTGCAGGCATCAAGGAGTATTTCCCAGGTTACTTCGTCAAGATGGTTTGTTGGTTCATCAAAAATAATAAAATCTGGATTAGCACCAAATACTAAAGCGAAACGGATACGCATACGTTCTCCACCAGAGAGATCTTTTGTCGCTATCTCCATTTTCTCTTTTGAGAACTTCATCATACCAAGAATAGTTCTGGCTTTTTGATCAGGAACATGTAGCTCATCGCAAACTATTTGAAAAGCATTTTTATTTGGATCAAATTCTGCATGCTGATCAAAATAAGATTTTTGCAATCCTTCAGCCCAAGATACCCTTCCCTCTTTTGGACTTAGTCCTCCCATTAGGCACTTTAGGAAGGTTGATTTGCCTGAACCATTTCTTCCAAGTAGCACTATGTGTTCTCCTGTTCGAATATCTAAAGAAACGTCTTTGATAATATCTCCTTTAGCATTTGGATATCCGAAAGATAAATTCTCTGCTCGACATAGAAGTTTGCCACCATGAAGAGCTGAAGTTGAACTTTGCATAACCACTTTTGTTTTTTTATCTTCGGGTCTTGATTCTTCTTTGTGCTTTGCTCTTAATTCATCAAGTTCTTTTTTAGCTTTTAAATAAGCTGAGACCTCCTTTCCCCTGAAAGCTTTGGCTTCTAGGATTCCTATAGAAGACTGGAGTTGTCTTATCCGTTTTGACTCAGCATCATAGGCTCGTTGCATACCGGCAATGCGAGAGAGCTTGCTATCTATATAGTCTTGATAGCCTCCTTCTGAGATATGTGTTTTACCTCCCGCTACCTCAACTACTTTATCAGCGATATTATCTATCATAATTCTATCGTGAGAGACAAAGAGGACACCACCTTTGTAGTTTTGAAGTAAAAGTACAAGTTCTTTACGACTTACAATGTCTAGATGGTTTTCTGGCTCATCAAGCATTAAAAAATCAGGCTCAACAGCAAGTCCAACACTTAGAGCCAAAATCTTTTGCTGACCCCCTGAGAGTTCCTTACAGAGTTTTTCTGAAACTTTTTCTAGGTTAAATCCAAGCACTTTACCAAAACGATATACTTTTGCCATTAAGGTAATTCCTGCGTGGGTTTTTATATAGTCTTCTAAAGATCTTTCTAAATCTTCTTTACTAAACTCTTGAGAAACATAATAAGTTCGAATGTGACCACTTTTTTCTAATGAGCCACTTGTCGGCACTAGGCTTCCGGCAATAATTTTAAGAAGTGTAGATTTGCCAGCACCATTTTCTCCTACAATACAGAGTTTTTGATTTTCAGTAACTTTAAGAGAAGCGCCTTGTAAAATAGTGCGCTCAAGAAAAGACTGAGAAATATTTTTAAGTGAAATAGTTTTTAACATAAAATTGTGGGGACACTTATCCCTTTAAAACCTAGTAATTAAATAAGATTTCTTAACACAATTTCATAGTAAGCGAGCACTTGGCTCAACCAAAATTATCCTACCATTATTGGTGTTTTTTATCAAAAACTTGTGGTAGAATCTTTTCCTATGAAAAAGCTTATATTTTTTGACCTAGATGGAACCCTTTCTTCAAGCAACAGTTGGTATCTTTTTAACTTAGAATTTGGTATGTCAAAAAATGAGGATGATGTTCTTTTTGATTGGTACAAGCGTGGATTAATCTCATATGATGAATGGGATCAAAAAATCTCTATGATTCTTAAGGATAAGGCAGAGTGTACTAAAGAGAAGACTTTGGCATTTGCTGATACTATACCTCCTCGTCCTGAAGCCAAGGAAATTATCAAGGCTTGTAAAGATGCTGGATACACCACTATTATCCTTTCAGGAACTATGAAGCAATTGGCAGACAGTTTCAAAAAAAGATTGGATATAGATTTATGCTACACAACCTCTGAGTTAGCTTTTAATGATGATGGTACTTTTAAAGGAATCGAGAATGATAAAGATGAAGCTCCAGCCAAGCTTCGTATCTTTGAAAGGGTTTGTGCAGAGCACGGAGTAGACCCAGAACAGACAATCATGGTTGGCGATGGCGGTAATGACTTATGGGTATTTCAAAAAACGAAAAAAGGTATCCAAATTGGCGATTATGAGCCACTTAAGCAATATGCATGGAAACATATTGAGAACTTAAGTGAAATAAAAGATTTAATTTAATTATTTCAAAATTTCTTCTAATAGCTCTGGGAATGCTTTTGTGCCGAGGCTACTATCTACGAAATGGCCTTTGTCTGTGAATCGATGGTAATTAACATTAGGTAGCTCTTTTTCAATAATCGCTAAAGATTTTATGCAGGGATCATAATCGTCTGTTGAAGTAAAGATACTAAGCGAGATTCTTTTTGATAAATCTGAATCAAATGTGAACCCAAAGAAATCTGTACTGAGTTCTTTTGGCTCAGGGTCAATCCATGGAGCGACTAGAATTATTTTCTTTACAACAAGATTTGAATGTTCAGAGAAATATCGAAGCAAGAAACCGGCTCCACATGAGTGACCGATAACAGTAGTTTCATTTGAGATCTTAAATTGTTCAAATACTTTAACCCAGTCTTCGTAAAAAGGATCATACGGTTTTGGCATTTCAGGGGCTACAGAAATAACTTCATGCTTGCAGAGCTCCTTTTGTATCCAGGGAAACCAATGTGCGTTTGATGGTGAATCAGGATATTCATAATATTCCCGTTCGTCTTCTGGTGCACCATGAATTAAAATGACCTGGTTCATGATTAATCTTTTTTAGGTTTGAGTAATGGGAAAAGTTGAGTCTCACGAAGTGGCTTATCTACCAGAAAAGCAAAGAGGCGTTCGCCGAATCCGAAGCCACAAGTTGGTGGCATGCCGTGCTCGAGCATTTCTACGAATTCCCATTCAGGCATCATGGCTTCTTCATCGCCTTCTTCGATGAGTTTTTGCTGAAGTTCAAATCGAGCTCGTTGGTCTATAGGATCATTTAATTCTGAGAAGCCGTTTCCTACTTCGCTCCCTGCTAAAAGTACCTGAAAGCGCTCGGTTACTCTAGGATCATCTATGCAGCTTTTGGCGAGCGGAGAGACAAGCTTTGGTACTCGTACAAGAAATGCTGGTCCAGAGATGGATTTACGGCAATATTTCCAAAGAGTATCTGTAAGCCGTTCTCTATTGTCTCCTGTATATTTCACACCAAGCTCATCGAGTTTAGCCTTCATATCAACTTCTGTTGCATCTAGGACATTGATGTCGGTTTGCTTTTCTATTTCTTGTACGTAGTCAATCTTTTTCCACTTTGCGCCGAGATCAAAAGTATGTCCGCGGGTTGTAAATTCTGTTTTACCAAACACGTCAACTGCTATTTTCTTATACAGTCTCTCTACAAGATCCATACCCATTTGGTAGTCAGCATAAGCCCAGTAAAATTCCATATTAGTAAATTCTTGAAGATGATCAGGACTTGAACCTTC
>JBDHUQ010000029.1:0-7236 GCA_039809205.1 Minisyncoccia bacterium
TGATAGCTCACGACCTTGCTCATATCTGCAACAGAGATATTTTGCTTCAAAGCGTTGTTGTTGTTCTTGTTGGATTTTTGTCTCTTGTAGCTGATATGTTTCTTAGAAGTATGTTTTGGGGCAGAGGTGATAGTGATGATAGAAAGGGTGGAGGAGTTCTAGCTATAGTTGGTGTTGTTTTTCTTATCCTTTCTCCTTTAATAGGCCAACTCATACAACTTGCAATATCAAGAAAGAGAGAATTTTTGGCTGATGCAACAGGCGCCTTGCTTACTCGTTATCCAGAAGGTCTTGCAAATGCTTTAAAGAAAATAAGTAGCGCAGGTATACCTCTTTCTCATGCAAATGATGCAACAGCTCATCTATATATATCAAACCCTTTTGGTGGTAAAGCTTATTCTGGTTTGCACAAATTGTTCATGACGCACCCTCCGGTAGAAGATAGAATAAAAGCATTACTAAATAAATAACATTGCATAATATTTTTTCTCAAGTAGAATCATGAGAAAATGATTATGAAAAATATAATAGTCTTTTTGTTCGGTCTTTATATGAAAAATATAAGGACAGATGAAATAAAATAGCTGTTTTTACAGCTATTTTAAATAGAAGGTTCGCATAGCGGTCTAGTGCACTACCTTGGAAAGGTAGCAACGGAGCAATTCGTTCACGAGTTCGAATCTCGTACCTTCTGCAAAAATGTGTAAAAGTTCGCTTTTTTAAAACAAAAATTTGCTATAATTACTGTGCATGAAAAAGAGAGTTTTAAAAAATATAATCAATGTTTTTGTTTTTATATTTTTGGTATTTTTATTTTCAGCAAAAGTTGTTTTTGCTGGCAATCCAGTATCTCCAATTTCTCCAAGTGACAATATTCAAGACCCTGGCGCTCTCTCTACTCCATGGGGTGGTTGTGGTCCTACAGATTCAAACTGTTATGTTGTGGCAAGTGGTAGTGGAGCCTTGTCTTCTATTACAGCTGCAACAGCAACAAATACTATAAACAATGGAAATTTTACTCAAGAGTGGCAATGGAACTCTCTTGCTGGAAATAGCGCTTTTAAAATAACATCAAATTCAACCGCTGCTGCATCAAATAGTCAAAAGCTTTTAGAATTAAATCTCTCTGGTGCAAATGCAAATCCTTCACAAACTACATACAGTGCATACTTTACAAATACTCATACAGGTACATCTTCTACAAATGTAGGTTTATATGTTTCTGCAACAGGTGGCACAAATAACTACGCTGCTATTTTTGAAAATGGTAATGTTGGTATAGGAACAATCACTCCACAAAACAAATTAGAAATAACACAAGGAACTGCTGGAAACTCTGGTCTTAGATTAACAAATCTCACTTCAGCTGCACTTCTTGCAACAAATGCTTCTGGTGATGTTGTTGCTGCAACACCAAGTACTACAAATGGTGTTGCTTGGGGGCTCACCGGTAATGATATCTCTGCTGGGCAATTTTTAGGAACAACAAATACTCAACCACTTCTTTTTAAGGTAAATGGAAATAATGCTGGTAGTCTTGGTTATTATGGAGATCTTTCAGGAACCTCAAGTACTATTTGGACCGGAGTTGCGCCCGCAGGTTCAACTACAGGTCAGGTAACAATAGGTGAAAAGGCTGCTCCAAACTTAACTACTAACATGAACGGTGTATTTATTGGTCATGGTGCTGCAAATAGAACTACAAATACAGATGGTATGTCGCACTCAGTAGTAATAGGTATGAATGCTGCTTATTATGGTAAAAAAGACAATGGTGGTTTCGGTAACAGAAGTGTAATAGTTGGACAAATGAGTGCTTACCGAAATAACGGTGGTTATAATAATGCATATGTTGGAGCATACACGGCAGAAGCAAATAACAATGGTAATCACAATACAGCTATAGGGCGTGATGCCATGAGATCCAATATAGATGGAAGCTACAATACAGCTTCTGGATTTTTTGCTCTAATGAGAAACACTACTGGTATAGCTTCTATACCAGTTGCTGCTGGCGGTAGTGGTTATACAACCGCAACGGTAACAATTTCAGCACCAGTTGCTGGAAGTTCAGGAATCGTTACTAGAACAGCAACAGCAACTGCAACTGTGAGTGGTGGTGCTGTCACTGCCATAAATATCACTGACCCAGGTATGGGTTATACAGATGATCCAAATATCTTTGACTTTGGTACTCAAAATTTAACTGTCACAATTACCGGAGATGGAACAGGTGCCCAAGCTGGTACACCAACATTTACTAGTGGTTCTTACAATGCTGCTTTTGGTGGTGCTGCTGGTTTTGCAAATGAAATAGGTCAAAACAATGCATTTCTTGGATACAATACTCAAGGCAGAAGAGCTGATAACTATATGACTTTTGTTGGAACTAGTGCTGGCGTTGACTCTTCGGTGCTTGCTTCAACACTTCTTACAAATGCTTCTGCTATTGGAGCGAATGCAAAAGTTGGTGCAAGTAATACTTTGGTTCTTGGTGGAACTGGTGCAAACCAAGTTAATGTTGGTATAGGAACAGTAGCACCTACTTATAGATTGCAAGTTGAGGGGGCAGATGCATCTATAAATGCTATACGAGTTGGTACAGGAGCTGGAAATTATAATTCGAATGTTTTACTCGGGTATAACTCATATACAGCAAATACAACAGGGCAGAGAAATACAATTATAGGTTCAAATGCCGCCTTGGTAGCATCTACACAATCTGATATGGTTATTATTGGTCATGGTGCCGCCGCCGCAAATCAATTTGGTGGATGGAATACTATAGTCGGTGTTGATGCTGGTGGTAAGGTATTGCCACTTGGTTTTGGTGGTTATGGTATGGCTGTATTAGGAAGAGAAGCCGCTTACAATGGTGGTATGGTCAATGCTGTTGCTATCGGTTATAGAGCTTTATATAGCGCTACAACAGGTCAAGAAGCTGGTACAGATGGAATTGTGGCTGTGGGGGACGAAGCACTTTATTCAAATGGTCACAATGCAAGGAATAATACAGCTGTAGGAATGGGCGCTCTCCGAGGAAACACTACTGGTGCCGCTAACACTGCATTTGGATTCCTTTCTATGGGGCAAAGCTGGTCTGGTATAGGTGGTGCTGCGGCTGGTACAGGATCATTTAATACTTCTATTGGTGGCGGAGCTATGCTTTATAGTAAGGCTTCTTCATATAATACAGCTCTTGGTTATAACTCTCTTTCTGGTTCATCTTTCGCACCAACTCTTGGTTATAATATCGGACTTGGTTATAACAGTGGTAGTGCTCTTACAACCGGTAATTACAATGTAATACTTGGTAGCAATACTGGTAGCTCAATTGCTACGCTTAGTAACTATATGCTTTTTGCTGATGGACAAGGTAATGAAAGATTTAGAGTAAATGACAGCGGTGAGTTGATGATAAATACAACAACTGATCAGGGTGATTATAAATTACAAGTCAATGGCAATGCTATAGTTACAAATACTTCAATAGATGGAAATATATTTGCTCTTACTGATTCTGATGGATCATGTTTGCACAATCCAGAAGCTGGCTCAGAAACAGTGACTTGTTCTTCTGACGAAAGACTAAAAGAAAATATAGTAGATGCTCCTTCTGCTCTTGATTATTTCAGACCATTTAAGATTCGTGAATACAATGTAAAAGCTTCAGGCGATAGGATGGTTGGTGTTATTGCTCAAGAAGTTCTTGAAATAAATCCTGACCTTGTATCTACTTCTTTGGATGGTATGTATTCGGTAAAACTTCCAAATCAATGGCAAACAATCAAAGCAATACAAGAGCTAGATATAAAAGTTGCTTCTATAGAATCTCTAGTTGATGAAGAAGGTTCATTTGTACAAAAATTAAAATCATGGCTTGCTGATATTAATAACGGTATAGCTTCTATATTTGCAAAGAAGGTTCAAACAGAAAATCTATGTCTTAAAAAGCAAGATGGTTCTGAAATTTGTATAAATGCAGATCAATTGTCAAATATATTAAACAGTCAAAATCCAAGCGGACCAATAGAGCCAGCTAAAGACCCTGTTGTTGAAGAAAATCCACAAGGTGATACAGGAGAAAATACTGAACCTACAACTAATGAAAACATTGAAGTACCTACAAATGAAAATCAAGAACAACAATAAAATAAAATTTTTCAAATACTTATTTTTACATGTTTTAACATTTGTATTTTTTGTTTCTTTTGTAAATTCAGCAACTGGTTATATTGATACTTCTGCTTTCAATCAAGCAAAAGTTTGCCATGACCCAACATGTACAAGTCCTACACCTGGAATTATAAATTTTGAGCTCTCTGCACAGCCTTCTATTTTAGTAGATAGTGTTACGGGCCTCAGTGGCTATGTTTGGGGTAACGCTCTTGGTTGGATAAATTTAAATCCCACAGGACAAGGTGTTCGTTTTGCCAATCAATCTAGCGGTCTTTTGACCGGTAAAGCTTGGAGTCAGGTTTCTGGTTGGATAAATTTTGGCGTGACAGGTCAATCTGTATCTATAAATCCAAATACAGGTGAGCTATCTGGTTGGGCTTGGACAGGAGGGCCAGAAGGTGGTTGGATCAAGTTTGATTGCGGAGATAGTTCTAGTTGTGTAAAGACAACATGGCGCAATGTCATAAACAATGACGGCGTTCCTCTTGTTGATGTATGTGCAAATATAGATGGCTTACAAACTAGTATCCCAGTAGGGTATTCAGTTGATAAATACGGAAAATGTTTAAAGCTGATTGATGTTTGTCCAAATATTTTAGGAGATCAAGAACAAATACCAAATGGCTATGTATATGATCAATACGGTTCTTGTGTTCCAAAAACTTTTGACGTTTGTCCATATATAAGAGGTGTACAAAATACAGTTCCAAAAGATTATTTTATTGATGAATCTGGAAATTGTTCAATTCTTCCAAAAGATTTTTGTCCAAATGATGAAGGTATTCAAGATTCATACGCTGACTGTAGTCAAAAAATAAAAGATGTTTGCCCAAACTTATTTGGATTACAAAAAGAAGTACCAAATAATTATATTTCTGAAAATAATATTTGTGTACAGACTATTTTTGACTTCTGCCCAAATATAGATGGTGTACAAAATACTATACCAAATGGTAATACTATTTCTTCACTCGGCTATTGTGTACCAAGCTCTTTTGATCTTTGTCGCAATTTATCAGGTAGCCAAGAAGTAGTACCCATAGGTTTTGAGAAAAAAGGTGAAGATTGTTTATTTATCCAAGAGCCTACTATCTCTAATGACTCTGATATAAGAGTTATTGCATTTACTTTTGTTCCCAAAGATTTTCAAATAAATTCTGATAAAGAAATTTTGAAAAAAGGAGTAAAAATTATTGAAAATATATCAAAAAAAGACCTAACATCAAAACCATTTGTTGTTGATTTGGTATCTACTTTTATTTTATTGACTTCTTTAGCATTATTAATAATATTGATACTGTTATTAATTCGTTTTATTAAGAGGAAACTCTCTCATGAAGGATTTCGATCAGGCTTATAAAAGTTTAAATAATGCTCAAAAACAAGCGGTCGATACCATAGACGGTCCTGTTATGGTCGTTGCTGGTCCAGGTACTGGAAAGACCCAAGTACTTTCTATTCGTATTGCAAATATTTTACAAAAAACAGATGCTGGAGCAGATAGCATCCTTTGTCTTACTTTTACAAGAAGCGGAGTACAAGCAATGAAAAGTCGCCTAGAGACTTATATAGGGACTGATGCAAATAAAGTAAATATAAATACTTTTCACTCTTTTGCTGGAGATATCGTAGAGAAGTATTATCAGTTTTTGGATTTTGTTAGTCCACCAAAGATTTTAGAAGACTCTGAAGCCATATTTCTTATAGATGAGATTTTGCATAATTATGAATGGGATTATATAAAACCTCGTACAAATCCTTCTCAATATTTCTCTGATCTTAAAAGCCTAATCTCAATACTAAAGAGAGAGCAAATACAGCCTGTCGACTTTTTATATGAAGTTGACAATGAGATCTCTATTTTGAAAAATGACCCAGAGAGTATATCAAGTCGAGGAGAATCAAAAGGAAAAATCAAAAAAGAAATAGAGAAAAAGATTGAAGGTTTAGAGAGAACAAAAGAAGTTGTCGAATTTTATCGTCTTTATGAAGAGATAAAAATCAAAAAATCTTTGATGGATTATGATGATGTTCTTGATTATGCTGTTAGGATAGTCAAAGAATCAGAAGATGCGCGCAGTGATATCAGGGAAGCATATCAATACATACTTATTGATGAGCACCAAGACTCAAGTGCAGTTCAAAATGCTTTCCTTAAAGCTGTTTGGCAAGAAACAGAAAAACCAAATATTTTTGTTGTAGGGGATGATAGACAGCTTATATACGGATTCTCTGGTGCAAACATTTCTTATTTTGAAGAATTTAGTTCTTTATTTGGTAAGGCGCGCCTTATAACCTTGGTTGAAAACTATCGTTCAACACAAAATATACTTACACTTGCTGATGAGCTTATCAAAAGTAGTATTTCAAAAGAAATTTTAAAAAGTAATACAGATCTAGATCAAAAGATTTTTCTCAAAGAGTTTAATTATGAGCGTGATGAAATAATAGGCGCAGGACTTTTTTTTAAAGAAATGATAGACAAGGGTGAAAAACCAAGCAATTTTGCTATTTTGGTTCCAAAAAATCGCCATGTTAATACTGTGGTTTCTATCTTAAAAGATATGAATTTGCCAGTTTCTTCTAGTAGCTCTTCGCCACTTTTTATTTCAAAAAGCTCACAGAGTTTGATTAGAGTTTTGAGCCTAATAACAGATCCTTTTAACAGTGTTCTTATAGCCGAGAGCTTGCTTGATGTATACAGTGATATACCTCCTTATGAAGCACATAAAATGCTTTATGAATTTAAATACAAAGAACTTTCTATTGAGTCTTTAGTAAATTATGGTTCCCAAAACAATCTTTTTGAAGGGCAAAATTCTATTTCTAATTGGGGCAAAAAATTATTAAATTGGATAGAATCTTTACCACACCTAAGGATAGGAGAGACGATAAGTATCTTAGGAAATGAATTATTAATCAAAAATTCCAAAAATCATAAAGAGCTACTATCAAATACCGAGATTGTTAGATCTTTTCTCCACACTGCTATCAACTTTGAAGAAAAATATCCAGAAAAAAACCTAAAAGACTTTTTGGATTATTTATCTAGGCTCA
>JBDHUQ010000030.1:0-7221 GCA_039809205.1 Minisyncoccia bacterium
GCTCTTGGAGAGAATGTTGAGAGTGTAAAACCACAATAGAGGTGGTAGAATATCAATCATGGAAGCTAACGTTCCGAACCCAGTATTTCTTAATCTAGAATATATCTTCTTTCTAATTTATAGGGCTGTTGCAAGGTTTTTTCATTTTCTTTTTGGCACTAATATTACAGATCCTGGTGCTGGAAGTAAGGTTTTCTCTAGTATAAAACTTTTTGCAACAATTATAGTTATTTTATTAATAACCATAATTCTATACTGCTTGGTGAGACTGTACGAATTAAAACAAGAAGATAAACCTAAGAAAGATAAAAAAATAAGTATTTCTACTGGTGATACAATATCTGCAAATGAAGCTCACCTTGTTGAACATTCAGCTCAAAAAAATAATCCTACTTGGATAAGTATTAGAGAAAAACTTCTCTCAGATAATCAAAGTGATTGGCGACTTGCTATTATTGAGGCTGATATTTATTTGGATAAAGTTTTAGATCAAAAGGGTTTTTATGGAGATACCTTAGGGGATAAGCTCAAACAAATTGATCCTAGTAGATTGCCTTCTATTCAGATAGCTTGGGAAGCTCATAAGGTCCGCAATCGTATTGCTCATGATGGAGATATGTACGTTTTAACAATGCCAGAGTCTAGAAGAATTTTATCTTATTATGAAATAGTTTTTAGAGATCTTGAGGTTATAGATTAAACAAAAAAGCTTAGTTTAAAAAACTAAGCTTTTTTGTTTGGCGCGAACGGCGGGACTTGAACCCGTAACCTCCCGCGTGACAGGCGGGTGCTCTAACCAGTTGAGCTACGTCCGCAACTTTTGTTGCGTCTACACAATAACATTCTATTGTGCATTGTGTCGAGGGAGAGGCTCGAACTCTCGACCTTAGCGTTATGAGTGCTACGCTCTAACCAACTGAGCTACCCCGACGATTAAGAAAATATAGCACATTTTAACGATATTTCAAGATAAATTTATTGTTGCGGGGTCCGGAATCGAACCGGAGCCTCAAGGTTATGAGCCTTGCGAGATACCTCTTCTCTACCCCGCGGTGTGTTAAGCGAACGCAAATGATTGTACAACACAACCAAATATTGTGCAATTTGTTGTTTATTGACTTTTTTACAATAGTGTATTATTGTAAAGCTGTTAATAAATAATATCTACTTGTGTCCTCGACAATAGTGTCAGGAATGACACGGTAAGAGAGATAACAATGAATCAACAAAATACAACAAAAAGCGGGCCTTCCCCGCGGCGTTTCGCTTTTAAAAAGACCTTTTCAAAAGGTACTTCTTCTAACTTTTCTGGTCCAAGAAAAAGATTTTCTTCCGGGTCTTCTTTTGGTACTTCTACCAGTATAGGAGGAGGGTATAGATTTAAACCAACAGGTGTTCCAAAGAGATTTGTCTCAAACAATAAGAGTAGCTCCTTTGGGCGTAAGTCATCAAGTTTTAGAGGCTCTAGACGCAGTGGCTTTAAAAAGGATCGCATTGACGAGGGTATGTTTATAAACAAAGCAACTGTTACTCAAGAAGAAAAGTATATTGCAAAGCATGCTTTTACTGATTTTGATATTCATGAAATGCTCTCTATGAATTTAATCAAAAAAGGCATAGTTCATCCTTCTCCAATTCAAGATCAAGCTATCCCTGTGGCACTAAAGGGGGGAGATATAATTGGTATTGCTAGTACTGGAACAGGTAAGACAGCTGCTTTTTTAATACCGATAATTAACAAAATGGTTGTCGATAGAAATCACAAAGCTATGGTGCTTGCTCCAACAAGGGAACTTGCCATTCAGGTTCAGGAGGAATTTAAACAATTTACTCACGGCATGAGACTCTTTAGTATGACGGCTGTTGGTGGTCTTCCTATAGGCAAACAAATGCGTGAACTTGAGCGGGGTGTGCACCTTATAGTTGGAACTCCAGGTAGAGTAAAAGACTTGATAGCTAGAAATAAAATTCCTATGGAAAGAATATCTACAATAGTCTTAGATGAAGCGGATAGAATGCTTGACATGGGCTTTATTGACGATATGAAAATGATACTTAAACTTTTACCACAAACTCGACAGGGGATGTTCTTCTCAGCAACCTTTGCTCCAGAGATAAAAAACCTATGCAATGACTTTTTGAAAGATCCAATAACTGTTTCAGTTAAAACTAGGGATACTTCAAGTTCCGTTGATCAAGATGTTATACGCGCTCCACGTGGTGGCAAGCTTGATGCTCTCCATGATATCTTGATTAAGCCAGAAGCAAAGAAGGTTCTTATTTTTAGAGAAACAAAAAGAAATACAGATGAACTCGCTCGAGATTTAAGGGCCAGAGGCTTCAAGGTTTCAGCTCTTCATGGGGACATGAGAAGTCGTGAGAGGGCTAGGGCTGTAGAAGGCTTGGCGAAAGGCCTTATCCAAATAGTGGTAGCAACTGATGTAGCCGCTCGAGGCATTGATATTCCTGATGTTACTCACGTGATCAACTACGATACTCCTTCTACTTATGATACTTACATTCATCGCATCGGGAGAACAGGTAGAGGTAACAAAACTGGTACAGCTCTAACTTTTATTTAATAAAAAATGTAGTTTTTTATTGAAAAATAATGATTTTATGGTATCTTAAGCAGATACCTGCCGTCTTGGCTTAGTGGTAAAGCACTGTCTTGGTAAGACAGAGAGCATGGGTCCGATTCCCATAGACGGCTCAAGTGTTCGTATTGTAAAGAGCGCTTTTTAATTTAAATAAAAAATATGGAAATCAGAAATATTGCAATTATTGCCCACGTGGACCACGGTAAAACAACTCTTACAGATAAGATGCTTGCTTTTTGTGGTGAGGTTTTAGATGGCGCTTCAATGGATTCAAATCAAATAGAACAAGAACGCGGTATTACCATCTATGCCAAAAATACTGCTGTTATGTACAAAGGTACTAAGATCAATATCGTGGATACTCCAGGACACGCGGACTTCGGCTCAGAAGTGGAGCGTGTACTTAGATCAATAGACTCAGTGCTTCTCATTGTTGATGCGCAAGAAGGTCCAATGCCGCAAACTCGTTTTGTTCTCAAGAAAAGTCTTGAGCTTGGTCTTAAGCCAATTGTAGTAATAAATAAGATAGATAAACCAGGAGCGCACTGCCAAGAAACTCATGATGCGGTTTTTGAACTTTTTCTTGAGCTTGGTGCAACAGATGAACAGCTTGATTTTACTACTGTTTACGCTATCGGTAGAGATGGTGTTGCTATGAGATCAGAAAAGGATGAAAGAAAAGATCTAGCTCCTTTATTTGAAGTTATCTTGGAGAAAGTGCCAGTTGCTCCGAATGACAATTCAAAACCTTTTCGTATGCAAGCATTTAACCTAGCTTATGATAACTTCTTGGGTCGCTTGGCTGTTGGTCGGGTTTATGAAGGTGTGGCAAAGGTTGGAGATACAGTTTTTATAAAAAGTGAAGGTAAGAGCGATAGACAAGCTAAGATTATCAAGCTCTTTACTTTCCACGGCATGAAGCGTGACGAAGTAAAAGAGGCTGTAGCAGGGGACATTGTTATGATTGCTGGTATACCAGACATCTTTATTGGAGAAACTATAACTACCAATAAAGAAGCCGAACTACTTCCTGCTATCTCAATTGATGAGCCTACTATTGTGCTTGATTTTTTGGTTAACAATTCTCCTTTTGCTGGTAAAGAAGGGAAGTTCGTAACCTCAAGACAGCTTCGGGAAAGACTAGAGAAAGAACTAGAAGTAAACGTTGGTCTTAAGGTTGATTTTTCTCCAAATCCTGATCGTGTCGCTGAAGGTTTTACTGTCTTTGGTCGTGGAGAAATGCACATTGCTGTTTTGCTTGAAACTATGCGTCGAGAAGGTTATGAGATTCAGGTTTCTCAACCACAAGTTATTATCAAAGAAATTGACGGGGTAAAGAGTGAACCTTTTGAAGAGGTGACTATTGATGCCCCATCAGAATTCCAGGGGGTTGTGATTGAAAAGCTTGGCATGAGAGGTTTTATCATGGGTGATATGAATCTAAAAATCAATCCAGTTCGTATGGTTTTCACTGGTCCTACTCGAGGTCTTCTGGGTTACAGAAACCAATTTCTTGTAGATACAAAAGGTGAGGGAATCATGAGTAGTCGTGTTATTGGCTTCCGTCCTTATGCTGGTGAAATTACACGCCGAAATGTTGGCTCTATGATAAGTATGGAAAGTGGCAAGGCACTTGCATTTGCACTTTGGGGTCTTCAAGATCGTGGAGTTTTATACATTGGTCCACAAACTGAAGTCTATGAAGGTATGGTAATAGGAAACACTTCTAAAGGAGAAGAGATGACCGTAAATCCAACAAAAGGCAAGCAGCTTACCAACATGCGCGCTTCTGGAAGTGACGAAGCGGTAACACTTGTGCCAGCTTGGAATATGACTATCGAACGCGGACTTGAAGTGATGGTTGATGACGAGTTCCTAGAAATCACACCTTCTTCTGTGCGCCTTAGAAAGCAATATTTAACAGAAACAGATAGGGCTAAAGCTCGCAGACCGAAGAACTAATTTAAAAAATAAAAAAGCTGGGACAGTTTGTTCCAGCTTTTTGCTTTTACTTTATTGACAATCTTCTTTTATAAATTGAGCGGCATCACATGTCTTACTCTCTACAATTTCTAATCTTCCAGGATGAACCCAGTATATTCTGTCTCCTTCACGAAGTTTTTCTCCTGTTTCATAAGATCGAATAAAGTTGTACTTAGATTCAATACCAAGTCCAATGTGTTGGTTACCTAAACTATCGTAGATAATAGCTTTAATGGGGTATTCCTGCTTTGGTTTCATTGGTGGTGCGACCTCCCTTTTTGGTAAAGGTAAGAAAAATGTTGCCCTAACAACTTCACCTGGCTTGAATTTTCTTGGTTTTATTATTTTCATAACCAAGTCAATTCTTTCAATATGTGAATCATTTTGTACCCTTTCTTTTATTTCTATGTCGCTTATTTTTGACCAACCCATTTTTGCTTGTTTTTCTAGAAACCAAGCAACTAACTCTTCATCCGTATAGTTGTTGTGGTAACCTTCTTCAAAAAATAATGGGCCAATATTTGGATTTAGAAATCGTACTTTAAAGTGCTTTTTGTTCATAATTAGTTTTTTGCTACATTACAACTTTTATGATAATATGTCAAATATTATATGAATGAAAAGCGACTCAAAGAATTTTGGAATAAAGAGTACAAGGAACCGGCCTTTTTTGAGCTTTCTGAAGGTGTTTCTAGTGATTTACAAAAATTTACCCGTTGGGCAAAGAAAGAATACGGAGATGATGTGTTCCGTTCTGACATCACTGTCCTTGATGCAGGCTGTGGAAATGGTCGCAATTTACTTTGGTTAAATAATGAATTTCGAGTAAGAGGATTTGGTTATGATATTTCTGAAGAGGCTATAAAGCAGGCACAAACTCGAGCCGCTAAACAAAAATGGGGAAGTAAGCTAACTTTTATTGTTCACTCTATTGGGCAAGATATACCGCTTCCTGATGAGTCCGTGGATATAGTTTTAGATATGATGAGTAGTCACTTCTTAAAGCAGGTTGAAAGAGAAAGATATATAAAGGAAATCCATAGAGTTTTAAAACCTCAAGGGATTTTATTTTTTAAGTCTTTTTATGGTAAGGGGGACAAGCATGCAGAAGATTTGATAAAGAATGAAGGAGCTGGAGAGCATAATGCTTATATCCATCCTAAAATGAAAGTGTATGAGTATGTCTGGACCGATGAAGCTCTAAACGACTCATTTGGAGATAGGTTTATCCTTTGGCACAAAGAGCTCTCACATCAGCACAACATAAGAGGAAAGCCAAACAAAAGAAGAAGTATTGTTTGTTATTATGAAAAGCGTTAAAAATAAAAAGACCAGGAGCGCCTGGTCTTTTTATTTTATTAAGCTCTTCCGACAGATCTAACTATACCGATGAGTATGCAAGCTCCGAGAACTGCTACCACTGTACTGTATAGGTTAAATCCTTGAACTCCGGATTGGCCAAAGAATTTCATAATAATTCCTCCTATAACCGCCCCAACAATACCGATGAGTATGTTTGGTAATAAACCACCATCTGTTTTCATTATAAGGGAAGCTATATAGCCAACAAGAGCACCAAAGAGTATCCAGATTAGTATTCCCATATTTTTAACTTAAATTTATTGAGATGTAGTAAAGGTTGAAGGCCAAGTAACACTAACGTTACCATTTTGATCAGTAGCGTAGACCATGTAGTAGTAAGTGGTATTAGGTTGTAGATTTGATATAGCTACATTTTGAGAATTTCTACTGTTTGTGTCAGTCATTGCCATTTGTCCACTTACATCTACAGAATTTTCTCTTTCATAAGTTACCAGAGGGCTAGTGCTATAGTAAACAACACCCCGGGCAAGATTATTTGTACTCCAGTTTACTGTTGCTCCGTTTGAATTTGAGCTAACATAAACATTTGAAATCATTGGAGCTCCGCTACCAGAGAGGCTTCCTCCCATTTGGGCGTTTAGAACAGCTCGAGTATTTGGTCCAACAATTCCATCTGCTGATAAACCATTACGAGTTTGGAACCTGATAACAGCAGCCTTAGTTAGAGATCCGAAGTATCCAGTCACCAATCCTTGCGGATAAATACTAGAATCTGTTGCCAAGAAACTCTGGAGCGAAGTAACCTCACTATTTCTTGATCCAATCTTTAGTGTACTGTTGATTGTATCAGCATAAGAAACAGCAGGAATAAGCATTAGAGCAAATAACGCTAAGGTTAATCCCAGTTTTATAAACAGCTTATTTAATAGTCGTGTTTTTTTCATAATTTTTCTTTTAACTAATAATTCTACCTGCAGGCGTTTCTTAATTAACGCCGTACATATATAGTGACGCACCTTAGGGTATTGACGTTACATCAAAAATACTTCATTTATATTTAATGTTTAGATTATTGATAGTAAAAGTTGGGAATAAATATGTGTATAAAGTTTAATCTTGAATTAATATTTATCCTTGTACAATCCTTTTTGAGGTGGTATAAATATAGAATATGGCGATTTTAGTTATTGAGGACGAAAAAAAACTAGTAGATATATTAAAAATAGCTCTTAAGGGTGAGAGGTATTCAGTTGACGTGGCCTATGATGGCCAAGAGGGTTTAGAGAAGGCTATGAAGAACAACTATTCTTTGATA
>JBDHUQ010000031.1:0-7038 GCA_039809205.1 Minisyncoccia bacterium
TGGCCAAACTGGCCATACCAAGCCTATAAGCAATTCCCAGGATGGAGAGCTTTATATGGCGGAATGAAAGGCTTTATTCCATTACAAAAATGGATTGAACAAGTTTGCTTCTATGGAATATTGAACTTTGCTCAATACAAAGAGGAATATAAAAGTCATATGGGATGGCCTTCTAACCCAAACAAGACTTATGGGTTACCTTTTTTCGAGATTGTGCCTGGAGAAGCTTAAATTTCCATAAGTGTTATTTAGATCTTTATACAGAACCGGTTTCGACCGGTTCTTTTTATTTGGAGTATACTTTAGTAATGCAAACTAAAATGTCAGAGAAAAAGAGGTTTTCGATTGTGGCCCGAGCCAGAAGTTTCAAACATGCTATTCGGGGGATAGGAGTGATTCTAAAGACTCAGCATAATTCTTGGATTCATCTTGCTGGTGGTATTTTAGCAGTTGTTCTAGGTTTTCATTACCATATCAGTGAAGCTGAATGGGGGCTGATAATTATCGCCATAACGTCTGTTTTGGTAGCTGAGGGCTTCAATACTGCTATAGAGTTTGATATTGATCTAACTTCACCAAACTATCACCCATACGCTAAAGATACAAAGGATGTGGCTGCTGGAGCTGTACTTCTAACTGTTATTGGAGCAGTTGTTATTGGTCTAATCATATTTTTACCTAAAATCCTTGTCTTGGGCTGGTAGGTCGAATTAAAAGGTTTGACATTACAGTAGGATTTGCTAATATATGCGGAGCTCAGACGAGCTTCTTTTATTCTCTAATTTATGACAAGATCACTCGCAAAAGGCCCATACATAGATGAAAATCTTTTAAAGAAGATTGCCGGAAAGTCTCCTCTCTCAGCAGGGGTTATTAAAACATGGGCACGTGCTAGCCAAATTTCACCTGAAATGGTTGGCTTTACCTTTGGTGTTCACAACGGCAAGACTCATATTGATGTTTTGGTCACTGAAGATATGGTTGGTCACAGACTAGGAGAATTCGCTCTAACTCGTAAGTTTACTCGTCACGGAGGAAAGATGCAGAAGGAGATTGATCAAAAAGCAAAAGAAGATGCAATCAATGCAGCTAAGAGCGGTAAAGCTTCTGCGGCAGACGCTAAGAAATAATTTTTATGAAAGCTACACTTACTAACTATCGTCAAAGTCCTCGTAAAGTTCGCCTTGTTGCTAACGCAGTTAAGGGTAAAAGCGTTGAAAGAGCACAAGTGGAGCTCTCATATATGCCAAAGCGCGCAGCTGATCCAATCAAGAAGCTTATTAACAGTGCGGCTGCAAATGCTGCTAAGGATGGGGTAGATACTTCAAATCTTATCATTAAGAACATAGAGGTTAACCAAGGTTTGGTAATGAAACGTTTTATGCCTCGTGCTATGGGTAGTGCTAAGCCTATCAAAAAGAAGATGAGTCATGTAACAGTGGCACTTTCTGAAAAGCCTGCTGAGAAAGCAAAGAAAAGTAATAAGAGTAAGAAATAATATATGTCAAAAGTAGTACACCCATATGCACATAGATTGGTAACACTTCGAGACTGGAAAAGTCGTTGGTTTGCAACAGGTGCGAACTTTGTTGAAAATCTCAAGGTTGATACCACAATTCGTGAGTTTCTAGAGAAGCGCTTAAGAGGAAGCTATGTTTCAAGTGTAGAAATAGAGCGTGGTCAAAAATCTGTTCGTATCATACTACGCACCTCACGTCCTGGAATGATTATCGGACGAAATGGTGAAGCAGCGACTAAGCTTAAAGCAGATATTCTTAAGGCTCTTAAGCAAGCAAAACTTACAGTTACAGATGAGATTAAGCTTGAAATAGTAGAAGTTACTTCTCCAGACGCTGATGCGAAGATCGTAGCTTATATGATAGCTGAAGGGCTAGAGAAGCGTATGCCATACCGACGTGTAATGAAACAACTTATAGAAAAAGTTATGGCTGTTCGTGGTGTACAAGGAGTGCGTTTTTACGTAGGAGGAAGACTTGGAGGAGCTGAAATTTCTCGAAGTGAAATTCTTAAGCGTGGTTCTGTACCACTTCAAACAGTACGCGCTGACATTGATTTTGCACGTGAAAAAGCTCACATGGCTTATGGAGATATTGGTATCAAGGTTTGGATTTACAAGGGTCAAGTTTTTGCCAAGGATAACAAAATCCAAGAAAAGAAATAAATTTTAAAATACTAATATGTTATTCCCGAAAAAAGTAAAATTTAGAAAATGGCACAAAAAGCGTACTGATATGAGTACTCGAGTTGAAACTCGCGGAACTACTCTGTCTTTCGGTTCATTTGGACTTAAGAGTGAAGAGCTCGGACGACTTACTTCAAACCAAATCGAAGCAGCTCGAAAGGCGGCAAGTAGACACCTTACCAAGGTTGGTCGCATGTGGATTCGAATTTTCCCAGACAGACCAGTAACTTCTAAGCCAGCTGAAGTGCCGATGGGCGGAGGAAAAGGTGATCTTAAGCTTTACTCAGTAGAAGTTTTACCAGGTCGTGTACTTTTTGAAGTAGATGGAGTAGCTGAGGGGGTAGCTCGTGAAGCTCTTCGCAAAGCGGGGACAAAGCTTCCAGTTAAGACTCGTGTTGTAGCTCGAGATTAGACTTTTTTAAAAAATACAGTAGTATATAGAACACAAAATAATTTATTATGACAACAGCAACCAAACAAAAGAAAACACTCAAGGGCCTAGTCGTATCCGACAAGATGGATAAGACAGTTGTTGTTGCTGTGACTCGATTTGTAAAGCACCCAAAATACCAAAAGTTCTTGAAAATCACGAAGAAATACAAGGCCCATGATGAGGATAATGCTCACAAGGTAGGGGAGAAAATAGAAATAGTAGAAACTCGCCCAATCTCTCGAGATAAGCGTTTTAAAGTATTGAGTTAATATCATGTTGCAAGATGGATCAAAAGTAAAAATCACAGATAACGCTGGAGGTACAGAAGGTAAAATCTTCAAGGTTCTTGGTGGCTCAAAGCGACGCTATGCAGGCATTGGCGATGTGGTAGTTATTTCTATCAAAAAAGCAGAACCTAGAAAGGCTGTTAAAAAGAAGGATGTTTGTTACGCAGTGATTGTTCGACAAACTGCTCCTTTCCGCCGAAAAGATGGTTCTTATATTCGCTTTGATGACAACGCAGTTGTGCTTCTTGAAAAAGGAAAACAAGAGCCTCGTGCTGGTCGTGTTTTCGGTCCTATCCCAAGAGAAATCTCAGAACTCGGTTATCAGAAAATCGCTTCTCTTGCTCCAGAAGTGCTATAAATAATTTTAAATAATATGAAAATCAAAAAAGGAGACAATGTAATAGTGATAGCTGGTAAGAACAAAGGTCAAAAAGGTGAAGTAACCAAAGTTTTCTCTGCTACTAACAAAGTAGTAGTATCTGGTGTTAATAAGGTTAAAAAGCACCTAAAACCTAAAACTCGCGACCAAAAAGGATCTATGACAGAGGTTGAATCTCCAATAAATGCTTCAAATGTTATGATTGTTGATCCAAAGACTGGCAAGCAAAGTCGAATTGGTAAAAAGGAAATTGGTGGTAAGAATGTTCGTATTTCTAAAAAAAGCGGGCAAGAGTTGAAATAATATGAAAATTTTAAAAGAAAAAGAATCAAATACAGTAAAAGCTCTTAGTGAATTTGGATACAAGAATTCTGTTTCTGCTCCACGCTTAACTAAGGTATCTATTTCTGTTGGTACTGGAAGCATGATGAAAAAGGATCGTGAGAAAAACGATTTGGTAGCTGATCGATTGGCTAAAATCACTGGTCAGAAGCCGGCTTTAAGAGCGGCTAAGAAAAGTGTGGCTGGATTTAAATCTCGACAAGGTGACCCTGTTGGTCTAGTAGTGACTCTTCGCGGAGCACGCATGTATCACTTTATGGATAAACTCATAAACATTGCTCTTCCTAGAACTAAAGACTTTCGAGGTATTGACCCAAAGTCAGTAGACTCTATAGGCAACATGACTATTGGTATCAAAGAGCACACTATTTTTCCTGAAACATCTGACGAAGACCTTCGTGATGTGTTCGGTCTTGCTATCACTATCGGCACAACCGCTAAAAACAAAAAAGAAGCTTTGGCTTTTTTTACTCACATAGGTATTCCTTTCAAAAAAGACCTTTAAAGATAACCATCAAAGAAAAGACCTTGTTTTTACAAGGTCTTTTCTTTTTGATTAGAGAGGAGTAGTATTAAATAAAACTTACTGCTCATGAAAAAAATAATAACTAGTGAGAATTTTTTAAATATTCTCAAATACGGAATTATCGCGTATCTTGGAGTCTTCCTTATAAAATCTAATTTTATAAGTGAATCTTATAAATCAGAAGTAATTTTAGGGACCTTGGGTGTGGCTTTTATATTTTCCAGAAACGAGGTTTCCAATTTTAAATTTTACTTTAGTTTAAAAGACTTCTGGAGAGCACTATCTTGGTACACAGTAGCTATTTTTATTGGCTCACTTGCTCTTTATCTTTACAGTATTCATTTTGATAAGGAGTGGGGATCATCACAAAGGACATTATTACAATACTCAGTTGGTATTGTAATAGTTCAAGAGATATTGTTCAGATTTATTTTGTGGGAACTAGGTAAAAAAATTTTTGGAGAAGGTTTTAAAAATGAATTCAAGAACATAATCTTAAACACCTTTTCTTTTGCCGTAATGCATATTGTATATAAAGGTTTTTGGGTAGATTATTTATGGCTTCTAATGCTGTTTGCAGGTTTACTGTTTGCGATTTTATTTTACTTTCTTCCTAAGTTATACATGATTATTCCTACGCACATAGTTTTAAATGCTATAGCTGTGCATTTTGGTGTTTTTCACTAAGCTCGTTTAACGGTCATTTTTGACCGTTTTTTATTTGACTTTTTATGTTTTAAATGTATTGTATAAAGAAAATTAAAAACTTACTACCATGAAAGAAATCGTTGTTCTTGTTGTCTTTATTTTTTTATTGTTTTGTACAGTTTTTTGCCTATGGATGCAATATCGATATGTAAAAAAATCTAGATTATTAGCTCGTGTTTTACATGAGCATGCATGCATGTTATTGCATGTTGATGGCTACCCAAGAAGGGTCGACTATAGTCAAATACCTAAATTATGGTCTATTTACAAAAAAGAAAACCCTAATTTGTATCTGTTTATTGATTTAGCTGCTAATGTTATCGCAAAACAAATTAAAGAGTGTTCTAGCTTTGATAAAATTGTAGATTATTTAAATGGCTTTGAGTTGATGGTCAAAGAACCAGATTTAGCAGATGGCGACGATCAAAGTAAACTAATTAAAAAGATTCACAAAAAGGTAGCTGATTTGACTATTTCTAGAGTAGTAACATTGGCACAATCAAAATGTCATCGTATTAGATTAATGCCTAAATCTAAAGAAAAAAAAGACTTAGAAAACCGTTTTAAAGAAGAGATATCTATTAAAGCATTTTCTAGTATTTATTACCCTAATTTTTCTTTTGATTTCTTTATGCAAAAAGAAAGACAGAAACTTCTAGAGGGCAAAAAAAATAAGACTGAAGATAATAAAGCAAAAATAGTTACTTTGCCAGGAAACTCATCAACCGCTAATTGATTATTGTTAAGTAAGCCCTTTTCGAGAGAAGGGGCTTTTTTCTTGACCAAATAGCACCTTTCTGTTAAGATAAGCCCACTCCTTTGAAATCCCTCTTTATCTCTGTGCCTACACGAAAAGTGATGATACAGACATTCAGAGGCGATATTTCCTAGGACTTCAAATTATGGCTAAAAAATCAGTTATAGCGCGTTCAAAAAAGACGCCAAAATACAGTACTCGAGCGGTTAATCGCTGTTTTCGATGTGGTCGAGCACATGGATATATGCGTGACTTCGGTATTTGTCGAATCTGTTTCCGTGAATACGCTAATGAAGGTATGATTCCAGGCATTCGAAAGAGTTCTTGGTAATTAAAGTAAAACTATGGATCAAATTTCAAACATGCTAATAACAATGAAGAACGGTGCTATGGTAGGCAAGAGCTCTGTTGTTGTACCTTTTTCTTCTATGAAAAGTGCCATTGCAGAATGTCTAAAGAATCACGGTTTTATCGCTAGTTATTCAAAGAGAACAGAAAAGAATAATGTACCAGTTTTAGAAATAGAGCTTTCATATCCAAACGGAGTATCAAGATTTTCTGATGTTAAGCGCATATCAAAGCCATCTAGACGAGTTTATATGGGTGTTCATGATATCCATACTGTTAAAAATGGTCACGGTCTTACTATTTTCTCTACTCCAAAAGGTATCCTTAGCAATAAGGAAGCTTACAAGGAAAGAGTCGGTGGAGAAGCTTTGTTTATGATTTGGTAATAAATATATGAGTAGAATAGGAAAACAACAACTAACAGTTCCAGCAAATACAACAGTAGAATATACTGATGGTATTTTCACTACAAAAGGCCCACTTGGAACACTTTCAAAGGCTCTTGGCACTGATACTGTTGAGATAATAATCAAAGACGGAATAATATCATTTACTCCTAAGAAAGATGATCCTTTTGCTCGAGCTCTTTGGGGAACATACGCTTCACATGTAAAGAACATGCTGTCGGGTGTTAACACTCCATACGTAAGAAAACTTATACTTGAAGGAGTTGGATACAAGAGTGAGGTAAAAGGCAAGGAGCTCCACCTAGCCCTTGGTTTTTCTCACCCTGTGGTAGTATCAATTCCAGAAGGCCTTACTGTTACTGCTGAGAAGAACAACCTTACAGTTACTGGCATTGATAAAGAGCTTGTTGGTCAGTTTACTGCCAAGGTACGTGCTCTTAAGAAGCCAGAGCCATACAAGGGTAAGGGCTTTAGATATGACGATGAGGTTATTCGTCGTAAGGCAGGTAAGAAAACTGCGTAATAATTTTTCTAAGTAATTTAAAAGATATGTCACGACAAAATCCACAAGAAAAGAAACTCCGAATCAAACGTAAGGTACGTGCTCTTGTTTCAGGTACTTCATCTCGCCCTCGTATGAGTGTTTTT
>JBDHUQ010000032.1:0-6410 GCA_039809205.1 Minisyncoccia bacterium
CCTACCATAATAATGTTTGGGTCTTGTCGAAGAAGCGCCCGAAGCCCATTGGCAAAAGTCATACCTATTTCACTTTTTACTTGGGTTTGATTGATACGTGGCATTTGATACTCAATAGGATCCTCAACTGTTGATATGTTAACTTCCGGAGTATTTAAAATATCAAGCATGGTATAGAGAGTGGTGGTTTTACCAGAACCTGTTGGCCCTGAAGCTAAGACAATACCAGAGTGCTGTTTCATACCTTCGTGGATTCTTTCTAAACTCTCTCCATGAAAACCGAGTCCTTCAAGAGTAAAACCGTGGGAAGACTCACGCAAAATACGAATAACTGTTTTTTCACCAAAGTATGTAGGCAAGGTTGAGACACGGAAAGAAACTGGTTGATCATCAAGCACGATTTTAAAACGTCCATCTTGTGGTAAACGTTTTTCATCAAGCTTTAAATTTGAAAGCACTTTTATGCGAGCAGTTATAGCTGGAGCTGCATCTTTCGGAAGTGTCATGGCATCATGCAAGATTCCATCAATACGATAACGGACCACCAGAGACTCTTCCCCTGGTTCAATGTGGATATCTGAAGTATTTTGTAAAATAGCATGAGAAATCAGAGAGTCGACAATTTTTATAACCGGCAAGTCTTCAGCCATCTCCTTAAGATCCTTTTCGCTGGTTTTATCATCTTTTTCATCTACTTTTTGGATTGAACCGACTTCTTTTTGGATGATGGAGTCAAACTCAGCCTGTAAACTTTTCTTATATTGAACCAAAACACTTTTGATAGACTCAGTATCCGTTAAACGAGGCAATATCCTTAAACCTGTTTTCTTTTTCACGAAATCGATAGCTGGAAGATTGTCGATATCCAGCATACAGATTTCTAAGTCATTCCCTCTTTTTTTATAGGCAACAACATTATATTTTCGAGCAATAGGCTCAGGTATCATCTGGAGCACTTCTCTGTCGATTTTCTCTTTTTCTAAGTTTAGGTAAGGAATACCCAAAACATAAGCTTGAAGTTTGCGAAGCTCCGGCTCTTTAACCTTTCCATTTGAAAGCACAAAATCAGAAAGCGTTATGCCTTTTTGTTTTTTTTCTTTTTCAAAAGCAGTGATGTCTTCTAAAGAAAGGATATTTGTATCTAATAGCAAACCCTGAAGTTTTACTTCATCGACAACCATATATACATAATATTGTAGCATGCAAAAAGCCCTATGAAATTCTGAATCAGAATTTCATAGGGCTTTTTATTTAAAATTAGAATTCTATAAACAAGAACTTGCGTTTGAGCATGATAGTTGCTTGATCAGAAGCAGAACTAGTACTGTTGGTACAGTTAAGAGTATAGGTTGTATTAACTGTTGGACTTACAACTATAGACCCTGAAGTTGCTCCTCCTGTTGAAAATCCTATACCAGAACAACTTGTGGCGTTAGAAGAACTCCAAGATAGAGTAGAAGGGTCTCCAGAATTTATTCTGTCTGGATTAGCCACAAGATCAGCTATAACATCGGATCCAGACTGATTTGGAACAACTGTCACAATCTTTGAAGAACTAGCACTACCTCCTGGTCCAGTACAAGATAGGGTGAAAGTGGTAGTGGTATTTAGTGCACCAGTTGATTCGTGTGGCAAAAAACTATTTGTTGGCCTAGCCCCTGTCCAGCTGAAACTAAGCGGATTGGCACTAGCATTACAAGAAGTCACACCTGAACTTGTCCAAGAAAGTGTAGAAGACCCTCCTGAAAACACAGTACTTGGTGAGGCCATAAGTGAAACTGTTGGAGCATCGTTTTGACAAACTGTTCCATTCCAAGAAGTGCCAGATGTACATGAGGCAGTCATTGAAGCTTGGGCTAACTGAACAGCATTATTGTAAAGAAAGTAAGTACTTACTCCATAATTTACAGTGTTGCTTAGGTTTGTAGCAGAAGTAGCCCAAGAGATATGAGTTCCTGATGGATTGTTTCTAGTTACCTCCGTGGTTGACCCCAGACTAAGATTAGAAGTACTCCAAGAAACAGAACTGTTACAAGTTGATGCTCCGCCAACAATAGTACAATCTGTAGCAGATATTGTACCTGTTGGTGGAGGTGTAGAGCTGACTGTTACCAAAACAGAATCATTGCCTGTAGAAAATCCATCTGTACAAGAAATATTAAAAATGTAGTTTCCTGCAACCAGACCAACTATCGGTTCTGGCCCTCCCCCAGAAGTAGAGCGTGCACCATTCCAAGATGTGCCAGGGCTACCACTGGCAGTACAAGAACTTGGTGTACCAACATTTATCACCCAACTAATATTAGTCTGATTGCTAGGAAGTGTAATAGAGGTCGGTGAGGCTGAAATAGATACAGAAATAGCAGAAGGATTAACGACCTCATATGCAACAAGACTACTGTTATAAGACCAACCAGCCTCTACGGTTGTACTAGTGATAAAAAAAGTTAATGGTAACGCAAGGGAAATTATTATATTTTTCATTGTACTCGGAATTTTTTTCATAAAAATACTCATAATAAGTTAGAAGCAATACTCTCCGTCTTGGATAACAATTGTAAGTGGCCAACTACCCGTTAGATCAACATCTGAAAAATCGTATGTTGGGTCAGGATCTCCAACTTGCTGTATTGTACAACCAGCATTAGCACCATTGGTATCAAACACGGTTATGTTACCTCCAGGATTATAAGAAGCTAGGTACCACTCAACATGAATAGGAACAACTGATCCCATTGTTATAATACCGCTTCTTGCATTACCTGGTGGAACGGGATAACCTCCACCATCTCCTGTTAGTGTTGGTTGTACAGAGTTTATTTTAAGATCAGTAAGAATTGTCGCTAGGCTCATATTACTTACATACAAGTTTGGATTTTGAGTATCGGGCGTGTAAACCCCTGTTGAAAAACTTATATTGTAAATGCCCTGACTAGAAGGAGCTGTGAAAGAGGTGTTATCGAAGAGTGTGCCGGTACAAGTACCGGCAGGAAGAGCAGATGCCGGCTTTAGTGTACTAGAGGGATTACTACCCCCTAACCCAATGTCATTGATAGCATCAAGCGAAACAGGTAATTCAGTAACGTAATTATTACAGATATTCCAAGATAAGTTTATAGGATTACTTGGGTTATAGGTATAAGGGGAAACAGTTACCGTAGATTGTACAGAATTACCTGGGCCAGAGTAATAAACTACGGTGTTGGCACTAGCCTTATTCAAAGGAACTAGGCTTAATACTCCAGCCAAAATTATAATTGGCAAGAAAGCACTCATTGGAACTCCACTATTTGTACCAGAAATACTTGTATCGTTTTTCATATTATTTCTCTTTAGGTATATAACCACTATTGCTAATGCCCCAAGGACAAGGACTAGGGTTAGGTAAATATTCGCATCTGGTCTATTTTCTGAAGAACTTTGGACAGAAAAATCTTTCTTATCCAAAACATTTCCTTTCGTATCTTTAAGTGTTACAGAAACACTTGGATTATCACAAGATGTATTAACTGGCATTAATATTTCGAGTTGACCAGAAACAAGATCTTGATTAATAGGAGAGGCACACTTCATACCTAACTTATTGTAAAGACTAGCCTCAACCAAAACCTTGTGCATTGGAGAGGTCCAAACTATAGAAAGTGCCGCTATCTCTCCTCTTTTGTAATAATCTTTATCAAGAGAAAGATTAGAAATAGTAGCAGTATTTCCTCGTAGTGTATAAAAAGCTTCAACGCTATTAGAGGAACCTGCTCCCGAAACTAAACTAAATTTAATATTATATTTCTGAGGTTTATCAGCCAAAGGAATAAGGACTGAAAAAGTTTTCTTTTCTTTTGGTTTAAAAGAAATAGAAGTGCTATCAATTTTTGCAGTTTGCACTTTTTCTCCAAAGGCACTGTAGAGCTTAGTTTCAACTTCTGGTGCCATTGATACGTCTGATGACCCTGTGTTAGTAGCACTACAAGAGAGAGTTAATTTTTGAGAGCGACTTGTTAGAAGAACAGGCTGGGTTATAGCACCAGTCTTTAATCCGTCATTTAAAGTACAAGTCTCCGGAGAAATAACAACACCTGAAGCAAAAGGAGTAAGTGAAACATCGCCCAAGGGATAAAAAGCAAAAGGAAAATCTTGTTTATTTTTAACTATCAAGAAAAGTTGATATTTTCCTGAAAGAACTCCTGGAGCTTTATAAGAAAAAGCCTTTTGAATATTACTATTTTCAGGCATATTCATAGAATCATCAAAAACCTTTTCGTCCACAATTATTTGGTTGTTAGTCTTAGAAACCAATTGTACTCCATAGAAGACTCCGTTTTGGATTCCTTCTTTATTTGAAATAGTAAAGACAACATTAAAACTGCTCCCTTCTTGAGAAGAAATTTTTGCGGAATCTATGTTAACAGTTGCAACTGTTGTCCCTGTGGTTGCAGCCTGAGAAACATTTGAGAAAATAAAAAAAGAAGAAAGACTAAGGAACAAGAAAAATTTTAATAGTGTTTTTTTGTACATATGAAAAAAATAATTAATATTACTATATAAGCATAGCATTTTTTGCTTCCTATGTGGCGAAATATTATCCCCAAAATAAAAAGGCCATTCTCAGTAAACCGAGAATGGCCTGTAAGGTCATAAAGGACGGAAAGTGTTTTCAACATGATGAGATAAACCATCACTGAATATCTGCCAGTGATCAAATACCATATCACCATTTGCCAGGAATGTAACATTTCTGGTCTCCACGAATGAGGGTAAGCCATCAACAATGGTCATATTTGTCTTGTTAAAAGTAAAAACACTTGGATGTGAGGAGCCGCCACCGCAAGTACCTCCATCAATATTGCTTTTACAATTAGCAAACCATTGGTAAATCCAGGTTTGCTGACAAGCATCAATATTTTCTACACCATCCACTTTCCAGGAAACCATCCTCCATTTCTTCCATGAAGGAGCCACACCTGTGATTTTAGCCAATGCAGGATCAATAACCACATTAAGGTGAGTAGTTTGTTCATCTGAACCAGCAGAGTTAGTTGCCCTGAAGACAACATCCTTGCTTTCTGTAAGGTTAGAAGGAATAGTGTAGTTATTACTGACAGGGACGCCGTCAGCAGTAACGGTTGGAATAGGACTACCTTTTACACCGATATTAATGCTACCACCAGCCGGCCCAGATCCGTCTAAAACAATAGTTTTTGAACTCACCACCGTTAAAGGAGGAGCAACAGGATTCGGTGTAACAGGATCTACGCCACCAACACCACAAGAAACCAGGGCTACAAGGGTAAGCAATACGCTCACCCTCAAAGCGTTTTTAAAAGTTTTCATTTTAAAAGATTTAAAAGGTGAGGCAATATTGCCCAAAAAAGTATTTACAAAGTACTCTCGTACGTTTGAGTTTATTATATACAGAAAATGAGGGTTTTGTCAAATTTTTACTCAGGAAATGTGCAAAAACTGTGGATATTTAAAAGGCCCTTTATGTATTAGGGCCTTTTTTAAGGTTTTAAGTTGTTTTTTACTTTTACTTTTTTGCTTTTTGTTTTAACAGTTTTTAATTCATTTTTACAGTTTGGTACTTTTAACTTAATTACCCTGTTACTGAAAAATAGGTCAAACATTGACATAGATATTATTTTTATTTTAATAATAGGTTAGTAGTTAAGAAATGTCAAAAATTTCTTTTTTAACTCTATCAACATATTTACCAGAAAAGCTATGACCTTGATTACCTATATAAATTAAAGTTGAATTATTTTTTTCATAAAGTTTTTTACTTCTAGATATAACCTCCTTTGACTCATTGGAACCAATGATAAAAATAGTCTTGGATTTTGCTTTACCATATTTTATTTTATTTAGATCATTAATTTCAGATTTTGTAAAAATCTTATCGACCTCCTTCTTGGGATACATTGATAAATCGTTTTCTATAATTGCACTTATTGAACAGATAATCGCAAGTTTAAATTTAAATTTAACAGACATTTTATAAGCTATTAAAGCACCGGCAGAGAAACCAAGTATGATGTCTTTAGAAGAAACTTTATTTATTTGCCTATCAACTATTTTAATATTTTCTGAAAATAATAAGCCTTTTTTTGAAATAAAATTTAGAGGCACAACCTCATACCTTTCTTTTGTGAAAGAAACTATTCCCTTATATCCTTTCATAGTAATCTTTTCACCCCAACCTGGAATTATATATAATTTTGGTTTTTTTCTATTCATAAAAATAGTGAGGATAATCCTCACTATAAGCTAAAATCTTTTTAAAAAATTAATCAAACTCACCGGCCTTAACACCTTTTATGAAGGCTTTCCATTCTCCTTTTTTAAAGTAAAGAGTATTTTTGTCAGGATCTTTAGTATCACGGACTGCTACTCCTTTATCAGTTTTAGCAACGTTT
>JBDHUQ010000033.1:0-6314 GCA_039809205.1 Minisyncoccia bacterium
AAGCTAGGGCAATTTTGTCAGAGAACCAAAAACTAGCAATATTCATCACTAGAGAAAAAATAAAAGCAAAAACTAAAATATCGGGATTGTTATAGTAAACAGAAAGAAAATATCCCAAACCCAAAATAACAGCCAAAAAGACTCCGACAAGTAGCCAGGTTTTCTGAATATTTTTTGATTGTTGAGTATAGAGTGTTGCCATTTAGAACTTCACCTCGACTGGTTGCTGTGCTGCATCGTTATCAGCAAGGTCAAAAAACTCTGCTACTTTAAACCCAAAAAGTTTTCCAACAACATTTGATGGAACACTTTGCAGTTTTGTGTTGAAATCACGTACTACTCCATTATAGAAACGTCGTGCTGCTTGGATTTTATTTTCAGTATCAGAGAGCTCACGCTGGAGTTCAATGAAGTTGGTATTGGCTTTAAGCTCTGGGTATGCCTCTGATATCGCAAAGAGTGACTTGAGAGTTCCTGAGAGCTCTCCTTCTGCTTTTGCATGATCCGCAAGAGATCCCGCCTGCATTGCCTGAGAACGAGCTTGCGTTACTTTTTCGAATGCTGTTGATTCATGCGCCGCATACCCTTTCACAGTATTTACAAGATTCGGAATCAAGTCATAACGGCGCTTCATCTGAACTTCAATATCTGCCCAAGCTTCAGTGAATTGGTTTTTGCCTCTAATAAAACTGTTGTAAGAAAGTACAAACCAACCTACAAGAACGATTGCAATAATTAATATAATAGTCATTAGGATAGTATAATACTTTTTTCAAACAACACAACGTTTGACATATTTGGCAAGGGGTGTATTATTTTAGAAAACTGCATTATATGAATACGCCCAATCTTTCAAATGAAGATGAAGAAATACTGGAAGAAGTCCGGGAAGAAAAATCTTCCCACCTCATGATAGGACGACTTATGGTAATCCTATTTTCTATTGCAGTCGTTGTTGTTTATTTCTTATTCAAATAATCAAGGCCCCCATGGGGGCCTTTGTTATTTATTTTTCTTTTGCATTTTCTCTACCATCACCAAGAGCGGCGAAGCTAGGAAGATCGAAGAATACGTTCCGAAGAACATACCGATAGCCAACACAGTAGCGAAGAGTTTGGTACTAACAGGACCAAAGAATACTAATGACAAAACCATTACAAGTACCACCAAAGAGGTGTTAATAGATCGGCCAAATGTTTGCGACAGACTCTCTCCTACCAAGCTAGCAAAGTCCTTATTGGTTTTGGCTGCAATATTTTCTCGAATTCGATCAAAAACAACGATAGTATCCATAACAGAAAGACCGAGGGTAGTAAGAAGTGCCACAATAAATAACGTATCTACCTCTACCCCTCTAAAATGTCCGAGAAGTGCAAATACCCCTGTTGGAATAATAATGTCATGGATTAATGCGATAATAACCACCAAACCATACTTCCAAGAAGAAACAGGATAAGAAACTTTGCGGAAAGCGTAAGCTACGAAAAGAATAATAGCTATAAGAACCAAGATAATAGAAGCAATGGCCTTCTTCTTAAGCTCAGAGCCGACTGAAGGACCAATAGTCGTAAAGCTTTTTTGTTCTACTGGGTTTTTTCCTTCTAGACTAGCTAGGTTCACAACCTCGGCACGCTCTATTTCAGTAAGGTCACGGCTTTTTATCACTACATTTTTCTCCCCTGCTGGCTGAACACTAGCATCTCCGAAACCTGCATTTACTAAAGCACTCTTTATAGTAGAAACTTCTGGTCTAGTTTCATTATAAGAGAGCTCAAGAGAAGAACCACCTTTAAAATCTATCCCGAACTTAAGACCAAAGACTGCAATAAAGGTGATAGACAAAGTTACAAACAAAACTGATAGACCAACGAATAATTTTTTATATTTTATGACAAACATATTATTTTATTTAATCTCTTTAATTTGTAAAACCATTACTGAACAAAAATTTTCCAATCTTACTATTCTCAAGCATTGGTAGAGCTCTAAGAAATACTCTTGTTATACCTATTGCTGATATCAAACTTACTATAACGCCAAGACCGAAAGTAAGAGCAAAACCTTTTATAAGAGATGAGCCGAACCAGAACAAGATGATAGCAATGATTATGCTAGCAGTGTTCGCATCTCGAATAGAAAGCCAAGCTCTCTTAAACCCAGCTTCTAGAGCATCCCTAGTTCCATGCCCAAGCCTTCTTTCCTCTTTAAATCTTTCAAAGATAAGAATATTGGCATCTACAGCCATACCTATAGATATGATAAATCCAGCAATACCAGCAGTTGAAAGAGTAACTGGAATAAGTTTATAAAGAACAAGTGTAATGGCAACGTAAATAACAAGAGCGATAGTCGCTACTAATCCAGGCAATCTGTACCAAAGTATTAAGAATAGAGCTATTGCCAGAAAGCCAATAATAGCTGCCTTTACACCGTCATGAAAAGCTTGTTGACCAAGTGTCGCTCCAATGGTTTCTGTAGAGATAAGAGAAATAGGCACAGGCAACGCTCCAGAATTTAACCTTCCAACCAAAGTTTTACCCTCTTCCGGTGTGAAGTTTCCTGAAATTTGAGCTTGTCCACCAGTTATAGCTTCTCTAACAACGGGTGCCGAGATTACCTCCCCATCTAGATAGATAGCCACTGTCTTACCGATATTTTCTTTAGTGATTTTTTCAAAAAGTTTTGCACCCTCATCATTGAAGTTTAGATTCACAGTTGGTTCACCTGTTGAAGTATTAAATGTTAGCTGTGCTGATTTTAAGTATTTTCCAGTAAGATCAGTCGGCACGAAGTTTTGATTCATATCAACTGTTGCCTTCCCATCTTGTCCAACTATCATTTTTTGCGGTTCATTTGATTGAACACGAAATTCCAAAAATGGAGTTTGACCTATCATAGTTATAGCTTCTTTGATATCAGTAATACCTGGAAGCTCAACAGATAGTCGGTGATCTCCACCTGAACCAAAAGACCCAGTTTGAACCTGAACAATCGGCTCTCCTACTCCAAATAGATTTATACGCCTTTCGATAACATCTCGAAGCGCATCCATAGAGTCACTGACCTGATTGGGACTAAGGGCACTAACATCAGCACTATACAAAAGGTGTGTGCCCCCAGAGAGATCTAGACCGAGATGAAAGGGAAATTTAGCAAGGATTTTAGGAGGATTAGCTTGTTCAGAACGCAAGACAGCCCACCCTAGACCGATTCCAACCAATAAAACCAATACGGCAAAAATTCGTTTTTTAATCATATGTAAGGCCAATTTTAAGCTATTTTAGGCCTTTTCGCAATCAATAAAATACTATGATTTTTTTGTTCTAAAAAACCTAGTAATTCCATAAGAGATAAGAATCCCGATTATAGAGCCGGCTATTATATCTATAGGAAAGTGAACGCCCACATACATTCGAGATAAGGCCACCAAGATAGCAATTATAAAAAGGAATATTCCTAACTTTTTGTGATAAAAATAAACAGAGGTAGCTAGAGCAAAAGAAATAGCAGCATGATTTGAAGGAAAAGATGTTTTAACCGTTTCTTCTACTAGAAGCTTAGTGCCAGAGAGTACTTCAAAAGGCCTAGGGGCACTAATCATCACCTTTATAACCCAAACCACTCCCCAGGTAACAAAAGTGCTTATTGTTATAAGAGTAGCCTGGCCCCAGAGTTTAAGTTTTTCAAGAGAATTATTTTTCTTAAGGGGTAGAATAAAAAAAAGGTAAAAGACAACTGCGATTAATATTATTTTAAAGCCAGTATTGGTTAAGAAAATAAAAAAATTATCGAAAAAAATACTTTTGTTAGCAAGGTTGTTTACAGTAAAAAATAATTGTTGATTGAGATTATGCATAACCTAAAAACTCCTTATTTATATCACTTCTATGTATTGCCCTCTCATACCTGGTCATAGATAATAAAATGCCGAGACCAATAAACTCACCGAGCAAATGAGACCCTCCATAACTCATAAAAGGTAAAGGAATACCAGTAACTGGCATTATACCAATATTCATACCGATATTAACTACTATGTGGCCAAAAAGCATGGTCATATAACCAACACAAAACAAAGTCTCAAAATTACTTGCCCCCCTAGTAGCATGAACTTTTATTCTCCACATGAGAAAAGCGAAACAAAACAAAACAATAATAC
Organism: Minisyncoccia bacterium; assembly: GCA_039809205.1. Taxonomy (GTDB): domain Bacteria; phylum Patescibacteriota; class Minisyncoccia; order Phycocordibacterales; family UBA9973; genus UBA4124. The sequence goes on from JBDHUQ010000033.1 coordinate 4,160, forward strand.
TGCCAAAAAACCCCCACTCTTCAGAAAAGGCTGCAAATATAAAGTCTGTTTGATACTCTGGCAAAAAATTAAGTCTAGACTGAGTTCCATAACCAAGACCTTTACCCAAAACTCCACCCGAACCCACAGCTATGACTGATTGATAAGCATTGTAACCACTTCCTCTAATGTCACTAGTAGGGTTAACAAAAGTGATAATGCGGGCCTTTTGGTAAGGCTTAAATAAGAAAATCCAAGAAATAGAAAAGATCAAAATCAGAGCACCAACTACTAAAAGAATGTGTTTTTTTGAAATACCAGAAACTAAAGACATGCCTAACCAAAGCAGAGCTAAAACCATAGCAGAACCAAAGTCAGGCTGAAGTAGGATAAGACCAATAGGTACTAATGCATATAAGGCTGAAATCAAAAGGTGTTTAAATTGTGCAATAGCCACATGCCTACGAGAAAAGTATTTTGCTAAAACAATAATAACCAATATTTTTACGAAGTCTGTTGGTTGAAAAGAAAAACCGCCAAAATCAAACCAACTTTTGGCACCTTTGACTGTTTTACCAAGAAATAAAACCAAAATAAGAAGTGTCAAAGAAAAAAGGTAGGCCATAACCACATAGCGGGAATCCCTTAGAAATCTTATATCTATGAATGCAATGGCAAACATAAGAACAAGTCCAACCACTACCCATATAAGCTGCTTGGTAAAAAATGATGTCTCAGAACCAAAACTTGTCATTGTGGCCAAAGAGCCAAGAATAATAGGCAAAATAGCCAAAATAATACTCCAATCAATTTCTTTATAAAACCGGCGGATCATATAGCTGTACTAGAAAAAGGATTTATCCTTGGAATAATTTCTATACGACTAACATTTTTGGGGTCTATTTTATTTTGCCAAGTGAAATAAACAGTCTCATTTGAAAGAGCTTTTAGTTGCGGAAGCAAAACTTTTGAAATATTTATAGCGTTGTCATTGTAATCATACAAAATAGCTACGACTTCCATATCTTTAAAACTATAACGAGATTGATTTTCTAACGTTGATGTCAGACGTGTCCCATTTTCAAAATTTTCAAGCATATTTCTATCTGTTTTTATTACTGATTGAGAAAAAGATAGGGCTACTTTTTGCCATGGAATAGAACCTTCAAAAGAAAACCTTGTTGTTGCCACAGAGCTGTTACCAACTGGAATAAGAGTATCAACTATAGCAGTCTTTCCCATTGGCCCTAGATAAGTTGTACCTGTACGCTCTGTAATAAGAGAATTCTTTTCGTCATATAATCTAAACTGATATTTAAAAGACGCTGATGAGGCTGTTGGATAACTATGCTCAATATAAGCTATAGAGTGAACTATACCTGGAGCTATCTCAAAACTACGAACCCAGCGCACCTTGGGCTCCGAAAGTTCATTAGGGCAATACTGAAGACACCCCCCACCACAATCAATCCCCACTTCATCACCATTTTTCTTTTGATCAAAACAAGTGGCAACAGTATTAGTGGCCTTGTGGGTAATACTCAAACCAACCAAAACCAGGAAAAGCATTAGTCCCAACATATAGGTCATTTTTCTGCGTTGTGCCCAAATCATTTTAGTATTATAGCATTTAACACACTCTCAAAATAAAAAGCATAGACCTTATGGCCTATGCTAATTTCTTCTTAGCGTACAAGTAAAGCGGGATAATTATCCACCAAAAACATGTGCTGATAACAATCAAGATGCAAAAACCTGCAAAATCTTCGAGGTGACTTCTAAAAGTCTTTTTTGTTTCTAAGGATTGAATATCTACATATTCATCCGGACGAAATATTTCTGATAATTCGTTTGTGGCTTTCAATAAGCACGAAACTGAGATAGTAGTCACCAGCAACCAAAATACTAGTACGCCAACAACCATTAATTGTTCAGTCATATATATAAATTTGTTTTGATTTTATGCCTTTTTACTTTTTTGTCAATTTAAAGTCTAAAATACAAAAAGCCATCTCAAAGATAAATCTTTTTGATGGCTTTTTGTATTCTGGATTCGAGCACACAGTCCTGGCAGCTACCTACTTTTGCCTCAAAAAGACTATCATCGGTTCTACAGGGCTTAACTTCTCTGTTCGGAATGGGAAGAGGTGTGACCCCTGCGACAAACCACCAAGAC
>JBDHUQ010000034.1:0-6275 GCA_039809205.1 Minisyncoccia bacterium
TGAGTCCTACTTTGTAGTTCTTCATGATGAAAATCCTCTACACTATTAGTACGAATAGCTGAAAGAAGCCCTAAAAGAGATGAGTCTGCTTGTCTATGTTGTTCTGATAGATAACAAGTTATTAGCTTTAGATTTTTCCAAGAAGGGCTTTGATAAGCAAATTGTGCTTTTTCACCTTGCCTGCTGACCGGAGGTAGTTGGAAAAAGTCACCGACTAAAATAACTTGTAGTCCACCAAAGGGTTCAGGATTTCCTCTAATAGTTCGACAAATAAAATCTACCATAGAGAGAGTTTGCGCACTTAGCATTGAAATCTCATCTATAATCAAAACTTTCGTGTTGTTTATCCTTTTTACTAAATACTCTTTTGTTGAAATAGCATCCAAATCATAAGCTGTTAAAGTATTTCTTACACCAAGCCCACTCCATGCATGAATGGTCATGCCGTGAAGATGAGTAGCCGCTATACCAGTAGAAGCAGTAATCGCCGGCTCAATGCCATGCTCCCGTAAATAAGTAACAAAGGTGCGAGTGACATGTGTTTTGCCAGACCCAGGTTCTCCTGTTAGAAAAACATTGGCCCCAGTCTTTAGAATATTGAGTGCCTGTTCTTGGGTCATAAGTGGGACTATTATAACAGAGATAGCTTTTCTAATTTAGACATTTTTTTAATAGCTAATTCTCTTTTTAGAGCCTCACTTTTTGTCTGAAAAGACTCGCTATACAAAAGCCTCACCGGCAACCGCCCACGCGTGTATTTAGCGCCTTTGCCAGCATTATGAACAGCGATACGCTTCTCTATATCATTTGTTGAGCCTGTATAAAGAGTGCCATCTTTACACCTAAGAATGTAAACTCGATACGCTAATTGTTTCTTCATTGTTACTAGGAGCTCGAAGACAATATTGATCTTGTCCTGTAAAAGCAATAGATAGTAAGGCGAACATCAGTCCGATATCTCTAACAGCAATAGCATTTAAGCCAAGATCTCCTATGATAGCTACCATGTGTAGAAATAGTAGAGACGCAACAATGCGAACTCTGACGCCAAGAACTAAAAGTACAGCCATCACAACCTCAAATACACCATTAAAAATAACAACTGTTTTGGCTGTAAGACCAGTTAACCCTGTAACGAAACTTGGTATCAAAGATGTCCAGGAAGATTGATCCATAATTTGATTAAATCCAAACCACAAAAAGACAAAAGAAAGTCCTGCCCTAAGAATCAAAGAAGAGTATTTGTGATTCATAATTATTTAAGGAGTGCTCCGATTTTAAATGTTGCTAAAACTGAGATTGGCTGTGCTTGACCACCATGCTGGCCATTGAAATAAGCAGAAGCATCTTTACCACAAGTACCTAAAATGGCCTGTTTTCCTCCTGGGTGCTTATTGATCCAACTAGTTACATCATAAACATTGCCATTTATAACGGTCCAACAACTTGAAGTGCTGTTGTGAGACTCAACAGTTGTCAAAGAGTATCCACTTGGCGAAGAAGGTTTAGTAGGATTTTGTGTGTCAGAATTTTCAGAAGGAATTACAACGGTTGAGTCATTTGATTTTGTTTGATTTTTTTGCTTATTAGAATTTTGAGCCCAGACGATACCAAGAGCTATAACAATAACTAAAATAGCAATGATAATTGGTGTTTTTTTTGTTTGAATTCATATTTTTATAGTATACTATATGGAGTATCAATTAAAAATAATTAAACAAATGGGAAAAAGAGTAACGTCACTAGGCAAAAAAGTAAAATCAAAGCGCTCACACAAAACAGCTAAGCGTTTAGCTATCAAACAAGAAATGTTAAACGCAAAAGCTACTAAGAAATCTTCAAAAAAGAAAACTAAATAATACTAAAAGTCTTACTGAGGCCGTTTCCAACCTGGAGCTCATAGGTTCCAGGTTTTAACGTTTTTGGAACTGTGTACTCATAAGAACCGGTATTTTTCACATTGTAAACTCTGTCAGCGATACTCACAGAAGCTCCTGCTGACTTAAGAGAAGTATCGATTAGAAATATTTGCGTTGGGTCTTGTCCGCCACTCCAAGAGATAGTGTATTTTTGTCCTCGAACTAAACTCTCGCCCCCTTTGGGAAAGGTGACACTAGAAGATGTATTTGCACATTCTCCTTTTTTGAAAACAGTCATGGTAGAAGATGGATCAAATACGATACTATCTACATCAATAAATCTTGTTCCATCATCATTTAGAGGACCATAGCCTCTTATAAAGTCATTACCGCTTCTTTTAAAAGCAACCTGCATTACAGAATCCATACCTTCTGATCGAAAACTGTAGTCTGCTAGTAAAATCCCATTTTTATAAAGCCCGTTAAATGTTCCTATAGAGCTATCTTTTTGATAATTATAAAATTCTAATCCTCCAGAAACCACACTTCCTTGTTGAGAGCCTATATTAAGAGTGTATCTATCCCCAACTGAGTTTGTCACAGCATAACAGCCCAGGATTGATTCCTCGCCTTGGTTTGATTGATTATTGGTATTTGGTACCGGAGAGAGTTTTGTCCACAAAAGTGCAATACCCCCGATAAACAGCAAAATTACTACTCCTAGTACAGTTTGTGCGGTTTTCATAAATATTCTTATTTAAACTTAATAATACTTTCTTTAATTATAATATATAAATGACGTTCTATTTTAAATTTTATTACTCATTCAAAAGCCCTTGTTCTCTAAAAACTTCTTTGATTTTACCCCGGATCCCAAGAACACGGCCATACATAATGCCTGACAAGACAGCAAAACTAACCGCTATTAATGAAGGACCAGAGACAAAATAAGCTACTATCTTGTTTCTCATTATTTCAACAGCCATATAAACCAAAAGGAAAAATATCCCCACCGCATCAAATACTCCTATAACCTGTGAAGCTTTTTCGTCCCATGATATTTTTTGCATTCTAGAGAAAACAATACCAACAATAAGTCCGGCCACCATACCGATACTAGATAAGATCCAACTAGCCCTATCTCTAAATATATGGAACACCGAAACAGCTAAGACTAAAATAGAAACTACAAAATAAATACTAAGTCTTATCTTTAGTCTTTTATGGATTTTATTTTTATCTAGGCCAATAATCATCACTAGTTATAGACGCAGGAAGAGAGCTTACTTTTCAAATTATCCGGTTGCCAGCCTAATCCACACAAAAGCAAATATTCCTATTACTATAAGCCCAGCTAATATTTTCCAAGCTCTATTGTTTATCCTATTTTGGACAAAAGTATAAGTAATACCGAGGAGATTAAAAAACACCCAAGCAAACACAAAGTCTCCCAACCCCCAATTCCAGCCGTTGACAAACATTTGACCCAAAACAGGTATTAGGAGAGCAACAGTTGATTTAACTAAAATTTTAATGAATTGATTTCTTTTCATATATTTAGGTTTTAGCCTCTTCGAGCCTTATCAATAGCTTCTACATCTATTTTTTTCATAGTCATCATAGAAGCAAAAGCACGCTGTGCTTCTTCTCCGCCGGCCATTAACGCTTCTGTTAATGTACGCGGAGTAATTTGCCAAGATACTCCCCAGCGATCTTTACACCAGCCACAGTCACTTTCTTTTCCGCCATTTTGAACAATCGCATTCCAATACTTATCTGTTTCTTCTTGATTTTCTGTTGATATTTGAAAAGAAAAGGCCTCACTTTGAGGGAATGTTGGCCCGCCGTTTAAACCTAAACAAGGAATACCACAGACAGTAAAATCAACGGTTAAAACATCTCCTTTTTTGCCTCCAGGAAAATCACTAGGTGCACGAAAAACATTGTTAACCTTACTGTCTGGAAAGATGCTTGCATAAAAATTTGCTGCCCCTTCTGCATCTTTATCAAACCAAAGACAAATTGTATTTTTAGGTATCATAGGCTTTATATTAACACACAGGAGAAAATTTTACGCCTGATCCTTATATTCTAGGGTCAAATTCTATAACCCATTCAATACCATATCTGTCTCGGAGCATACCAAAGTATGTTCCCCACGGGCTATTACTCATAGGCATTTCTACTTGAGCACCATCAGAGAAACCGGTGAACACTCTCTCTGCTTCTTCTTTGGTATTGAGGCTTACATGAATTTTACTTCTATTTTCATTTTCATTAACTTTGCCCATAAATTCTGGAACATCGTTTCCTATAAGCATTTGAGAGTCTCCAATAGGCAAAATGATTTGCATAATTTTATCCTGATCCTCCTTAGCAACTGGAAAGTCAGGGCTCGCCAAATCTTTTAGTCTTATAATTTTCTTAAATTCGCCTCCAAGTACTGATTTGTAAAAGTTAAATGCTTCTTCAGCGTTGCCGTTAAAATTTATCCAAGGATTTATTGTTATCATAAAGATAAGTATATCGTAATTACTCTAAATTTCCTGATTCTTTCAGTGACTTAAGGATTGAACTACTCCACTTTTTAACATTTTTTACATAATTAGAAAGCCCTCCTTTTTCTACATCAACTACATTCATTTTCCAATCCGGTTTTACAGAATACAGACCCTTACTATCAGCAGTGCTTCTTATTTTCCATTTTCTTATGTTGGAAGCGAGGTTCTTAAGATCTTCAGCACCATGCTTAGAATATGCCATAGGTTCATTAATAAAATTAGATAGTGATCTTTTTGCATTCTCTAACCCTTTTTCTGAATAAATACTAGGATGCTGGAGATTGTATGAAAGCACGGTTAAATGATGTACTTGTCCAACCCCGAGAAAATCTTCAAAATCCCAAGTAATAAGTTGGTTCATATATTCCTGGCAAGTTTTGCCAGCCTCAAGGAGAGCTCCACATTCTAAACACCTTATTTTTTCCATTGTATTAAAAGTATACACAACCAAACCCCGATCAATACTCCAAATGCATTCAGGATAACATCATCAATATCAAATATCCCTACATTAAATATCACTTGCGTGCCCTCTATCACAAGCCCAGCAAGGACTGCAAATGAAAGAGTCTTCCTAAGATCAATAGATTTAAAAATAAATCTAAGTAGAAAACCAAATGGTAAAAGAAGTGCAATGTTTCCGATAATATTAATAGTTGCAATAACTAACCCCTTACTTCCATTCAAATACGACATGATGGTCTTAAATGGAATAAAGTTTGTCTGACCATTTACGTTTGTTCCTCCAAAATTGAAAATTAAATGACCAACTCTAATGGTCGGTATGTCTTTAAATACCATTACCTTAATTAGAAATGCAATATAAAAAATAAAAATAATCCATAGAATTATATGCTTATTCATAAATTTAAGTATAGCCTACAAGCTGGCCGTTTGGTACGATGTTGAAAGTTTTATATTTGACTTATAGAATATATCATGATATAATATACCTAGAAATTAAATTTTGAACCTAAACAACTTAATACATGAAAAAGATGTTTTCTTTAACTTTCGTAATACTTATCTCTTGGTATTCCAGAGCTCAGACAGTAACAGCAATTGTTTCAAATAATGGTATTGCACCAATACCAGCATTCAGTTTGAATCAGCCTGCTGCAATGGTGTTTCTTAAAACAAACATTACCAAGAACCTGGAATTTTCTCCTGATATCACTTTTGATCTCAGAAATGGAAAAGGATGGTTTGCAGATACCTGGATTCGCTGGAATCAACCACTGGACACCCTGAACAAATGGATTGCAACAATTGGATTTGATTGGTCTCTGTATTTCCAACCTTATGGAAATAATGGAGATGCTATTACCCAAACTGTTAGATATCCGACCTACCAGGCAAAATTGAAGTTTAATCAGAGTAAGAAAAATACGTTTATCTTTGATTACTGGTACACCTACCCCGCTACAAGTGAGAAACAGTACGGGGTGAAAGGTAGCTATGTAAGCCTGATGTATTCCAGAACCCAGGAGTACAAGAAATTTACTATCGGCGGAAATCTGAATATCTTCTATATCTCCTACTCAGATGGTTCAAAAGGTTTCGGCTCTTCCTACGATGGATATGTTTCTCATAACAAATCCGGCCTCTTCCTTGGTGCACAGCTGATTCACTCTCTGAGCCCACAATCTTCTACCAACATGAAGCTGAACTGGAATGTATCACTTGGTATCACCAGGAAATTGTTCTAATTAGATCCTTGAACATTATCAATTCCCTTTATCATTAAGATAAAGGGAATTTTATTTTTACTAGCTGGCTGTATGGGACGATGTTAGAACCTCTTTAGCTCTAGGAAACTAGCCCTATACTGATTTTGCTAAAGTAATAATAAGTA
>JBDHUQ010000035.1:0-6189 GCA_039809205.1 Minisyncoccia bacterium
AAATTATATTTTATAGGTGCATCTCTACGGATTGTTGCTAGGGTTTTTGAGAAGAAGGCATCTTCTTTGTGTTCAAGTAAAATATTAGCCAAACGAGGAGATACCCCAAGTTTTACTACTGACTCTATATTTTTCTCTAAGACCCTGTAAAGCTCTTCAATTGAGCCAAATTTGGTAAGTATAGTGGTCGCCGTTTTTTCTCCAATTCCAGGAACGCCAATGATGTTATCTGAAGGGTCGCCTCTTAATCCCTTATAATCGACCAAAAGCTTGGGGGGGAAACCAAATCTGTCTATTACCGCTTTTTCGTCATATAAAATAGTATCATTTAGACCTTTCTTAAGAGTAAATACCTTAATCTTCTCCCCTTCTACAAGCTGCATTGTGTCCATATCTCCTGAGGCAATTATAATAGTTAAGCCAGACTCTTTTTTAAACCTATCTACAAGTGTACCTATCACATCATCAGCCTCAAAACCTTCTGCATCCAGGACAGGAATATTAAAAGCATTAAAAAGTTCTCTTGAGGTTTGAAGCTGAGCAACCAAAGCGTCCTCAGCCTTAACTCTACCTGCCTTATAACCGTCATAGGCATGGTGTCTAAAAGTGGGTTTTGGCAAGTCAAAAGCTGCAACTAGATAGTCAGGTTTAAAAGTTTCTATTATTTTAAGAGTCATGGTGGTGACTCCATATAAAGCACCTGTCGGCTCGCCGGAACTATTCGTAAAAGAAGGCAGGGCATGATAAGCACGGTGAATAATAGCGTGTGCATCCAAAATAACTAAAGTTTTTTTATCTTGCTTTTTCATATGGAAGTGGACCCTCTATTATGCGCACATTTCCTTCATGGTGTAGAGTAAAAGTTTGAACGTGAGGCAGTGTTGCTAAAGTAGAAGGAATTTTTTCTGGCCATTCAATAATAACTAGGGCCTTAGGCTCTCTTAAGAGTTTTGAAAAGCCAAGTGTGGCAAACTCTTCTTCTTTTTCAATTCTATAAGCATCAATATGAACAAGTGTATAAAAATTTCCTTTCGTGGTTCTATACCACCTAGCAATCACAAAAGTAGGACTGGTTACTAGCTCTTCGACTCCAAGTTCAGTGGCAATAGCCTGAACCAGAGTTGTTTTACCCGCCCCAAGTTCACCATAAAAAGCGACAACAGTAGCCCTATCTTCTGAGTTTTCAAGAAGAGATAAAACCTCCTGAGCAACAGACTGCAACTCTTCTGTAGAATAAGACCTTTTCATAATTAGGATTCTAGCATAAAACCCCAGTCTTATAAGACTGGGGTTTTATGGCTTATTTATTAAGGATTATTCCTTTTTCTTATAAATCTGTCTTCCTAGAACAATTAGAGCAAGGATAACTAGGATAAGTAGTAGCCAGCCTAAGAATGTATGAGGGAAGAATGAAGATAGTCCAAAAGCTGTAGCTCCAAGAACGTTAGAAACTGGACAGTCATTTGAAACAGTTACCAAAGAGTAAGCAATAGCATCTTCTTGAGCTCGGGTAACAGTGTTTGTGTAAACAACTGTAGCTGTAGTAACAGCAAGGTTGCCTATAACAGCTGTATTGTTTACTCGAGCACGCACCTGAACAGATCCTGTGCCGCCAACTGGAATATCTCCAAGGGCAATAGTAACTGTTCTATCAACTACTTCATAATCTCCACGAGAGCTGTTTATGAATGTTAGCTCTTTTGGATGATTGATTCGGAGAACTGCGTTCTGTAGAACTTGGTTACTAATATTTCTATAAGTAACTGTATAGTCCATTTCTCCTCCAATACACATTCGATCATAAACATTTTCTACTCGAAGCTCGAGGAGAGAAGGAGTACTCTTAGCAACAACCACATCCTTAACAACAGTAACAACTTTTGTTGGAGGATTTACCACAACAGTATTTTTAGTTGTTTGGAACGATACTATATCGCCATAAGCAGTTCCGTTTTGGTTTTGAACCACTGTTCGGTAGTAGTATGTTCTACCAGAAGTAAGTCCAGAAACAGTATCACTTATATATGTACTGGTATTAGTAGAAACTGTTTGAGAAGTTGTTCTATATCCTAGAGAGCTATTTGTTCCCCATTCAAACCAAGCATAAGTTGTAGCTGTTGTGTTTGGCACTGCAAGACCGTTTAGTCGAGCAGATGTTTGAGTTATAGATGAGGCAACAGTTGTGATAGCCTGAGGAGCAGTGTTATTTATTACTTGGTTATACTCACTATCATCATAGTAGGATGAACAACCTGGATCATTTGGGTAGTCGATACGACCATCGCCATCGTTGTCATAGCCGTCATTACATTGATATGTAGGATTTTGAATTTGGTTTACTGATACATAAACAGAGCGAGTTTGAACCTGACCATTTCTTGAGGCACGAAGTTCATAACTTCTTGAGCTGTAAAGCGGACCAAATGAACCTGAACCATCGACTGGGTAAGTTACTCCATCAATAGTTACATAGTCACAGTTTGTTGTATTCCAGTATAGAGTTGTGTATCCACCAGAAACCACATTTGTAGGTGAAGCATAGAAAGTATCTATAAAACACTGCGCTGTAGTTTGATCGTACTCGTCATTATCTGTAGGAGATGAACAACCTGGATCATTTGGGTAGTCAATACGACCATCGCCATCGTTGTCTATACCATCGTTACATTGATAGTTTTGCTGAACTATAACATTTGAAACTTTAAAGCGAGCAACTAGTTTTCCATAGTCACCAGCTGCCACTGTTCCAACATTAAATCCTCCACCAAAGAGCTGAGAAGCACTTACCGCAGAACCCGAACTATTTGCTCCTGGATACCACTTAGCATCTACAAAAGTCACAGTTTGTGAACTAGTAATAGAAACTGTTGCTGTTCCAGAAACAGTTGGGGCGTTTGAAGATCGAACAGACCCGCTAAAAGAAGCAGAAGTTGTTGGACCTTGGTTTTGTGGACTAATAGAAATAGTTGTACCTTGAGCAGCAGCATTACCGGTATTGTGATAGAAAATATGCACACCAATAGTGCCGTCTGCATTAGCAGTAGCTGTTGGTTGCCAACATCCATTGATAGCAACCTGGGCACAAGACTGTGTTGAAACAGTCACTGTTGGCATTTCGCCTGGATTATTGAATTCTGCACCAGCAAAAGCAGGTGTAGCCATAAGGGCTATACCGAAGACTGCAGTGAGAATTGTATAAATAAATTTTTTCATAAATTTTTCTTTTATATTCTGATAACGGAATTAATAACTGATAAAACTGTTAATACCACTCTACAGAGTCCTATAAATGAATAAGACCCTAAAGAATAGAGAATGGCGACAGCGTTTGTCGCCATTCTTGATTTTTGAAATAGCTTAGCTTTACATAAAGTTCGGAGCCTGGGTGTAGATCGGATTAGTACTCGGAAGCGGATCAAAAGGACCCTGGGTTATAACCTGACCTCTCGGAGCCACAACTCTGTGTCTACGAAAAATGTCAAATCTGTCTTCTACAAACATCCCTGTGGCGACCCCTCCAAGGAAAATAAGACCCTTGCCTGCAAAAGTATCAAAAAACTTCTTTTTTTCTTTCTTAGGAAGCCTTTTGTATTCCTGGTAATGCTGATCACAGACATATTCTTCTGTGCAGCCACAGGTAATCTGGCGCCTTGCATAACTTGCGTTACTGGGGCAACCACAGGAAGAGCCTTGATCCTGAACCCTGCTGACATTTGAAGCCATATCCACCGTAAAACTTTGAGTGTTCCTGTAGGTATTAATACTTCTGTCCACCTCCTTATAAGTGGAGGACGTTTCGATCAATGTATCAGGACCATGCTCAATCACAGTTTTTTTACCTGGGATGTAAACATACTCTGTTTCAGATTTAACGTTAGGCACTGTAATTTTAGGGCTCGGCTTTGTATCAAGCGGATAACCAAAGTTCCAACACCAAACACTAAGTACAGGCTCATCCCAACCAGGGAAAAATAATCCTGATTCATTTCTTTTAGGAGCCCGGTTCCATCTTCCCCACTTCTTTTCAGTTACGTTCCAGAAGGAGAGGCTGTAAATTTTACCAGGATCAAGATCAGCAGTGTAAAGCTTAGGTATGATCTCCTCATTGATAACATCGTCGTTTATAACAGGAAATGTCTTGTATTTTTGATTGAACTCTTCAATACAAGCTTTGAATCCCCGGTTAAAATCGCTGATGCTCATCGTGATCAAGCCCGGATCCGGATTGGCAGACTTGAGCCAGTCCATAGTTGAGGCTTCATTTTGTTTACCCTGCTCTTTGAGGGTAGCATCTTTTATATCGCCGGCTTTAGCTATTTGGGCCACGAAAAAAATCGTAGCAACAACAAAGAACAGTTTTTTCATACTTGTTTATTTAAAAAGTGAGTGAAAAAAGATTTTTATATTTCTCTTATATCATAGCACAATCAGAACATTTTGTCAATCTAGATATCTATCCCCTTTCTTTCTCTAGAAAAAGCATTAAAAAACAAGCTCCATAGGATATACTGTCTAGATAATGGTCCGTTTTGATGAAGATGAACAAAAAAAGCGCATAGAAGAGCTCCGAAATAGCGAAGAGGAGTCTTTAGTTGAGATATTGGCACGAGACAAATATCAAATGCCATCTGTCGACCTAGGTTCTCAATCGATAGACAACGACGCCATCCGGCTTCTAACAGAAGAAGAGGCTAAATCTATGGATGTTGGTCCATATAAACTAATTGGTAAAAAATTATCTCTAGCGGTACGCTCTCCTGTTGCAACAGGGGCACTAAAAGCAAAAGAAATTCTAGAAAACAAAGGCTTTGTAGTCACAATGGTTATGGCCTCAGAAAGAAGTATCAAAAAAGTTTGGAGCCACTATCAAGATCTTTCTTTTGCCACCACGTCCCGTCGAGGCGGACTTGATATCGCTCCAGATGTTTTGTTAGATCTTAGTAAAAAAATATCAAGCACAGATGATGCAGTTAGAGAGATAGAAGGGGCTATAAAACAAAAAGACGCTAAGCAACATATCTCTAGAATCCTAGAAATTATCTTAGGTGCTGGTATTGGCATTGGGGCATCTGATGTGCACATTGAGCCCATGGAAGATAAGGTAGAACTTCGGTTTAGACTAGACGGGGTTTTACGCATAATTACACATTTTGATTTTGAAACCTACAAGCAAATAAACACCCGAATAAAGCTTTTATCAGGACTAAAACTCACTATTGCAAACAACCCACAGGACGGACGATTCAGCGCCTTTCTTCCAGAAATAAATTCTGAAAAAGAAATAGAAATTAGTTTTCGTACATCGCTTATACCTGGAGCTTATGGAGAGAGTATAGTTCTTCGTATCCTTAATCCAAAAAGCATTGCGGTTAAGCTCGATGAGCTCGGTATTAGCGAACCGCTTTTTAAACTATTTAGTGAAGAAATAAAAAAGCCTAATGGACTGATTCTGCTTACTGGACCAACTGGATCTGGAAAAACAACAACCCTTTACGCCTTTCTCCAGCAAATATATTCTCCAGAAAAAAAGATTATTACTATTGAAGACCCTATTGAATACCACCTAGCAGGTATTACTCAAACCCAAACTGATCACAAGAAAAACTATACTTTCCTTGAAGGGTTACGTTCAGCTCTTAGACAAGATCCTGACGTCATCATGGTTGGAGAAATACGTGATCCTGAGACAGCCAAGATAGCAGTTGAGTCTGCACTTACTGGCCACATGGTGTTCTCAACCCTTCACACTAATAATGCTCAAGGAGTTATCCCCCGTCTTATAGACCTAGATGTAAATCCAAAAATTTTAGTCTCTGCGCTTACTCTTTCTATCGCTCAAAGATTAGTGCGCAAACTATGTAACAACTGTAAAGAAGAGGTGGAAATAACCAAAAAGGAAAGAGAAGATATTGACCGTATTTGGGATCAAGCAGTAGCCGAAGGAAAGGACATGGGAAGCTTTGGCGTCTCAAAGGATATTCAGAAACTATTTAAAGCAAAAGGTTGTCCTCTTTGTAACAACACAGGCTATAAGGGACGCCTTGGAATATTTGAAGTTATTAAAACGGATGAAAATATCGAAAAAGTTATTACTCAAAACTTGAGTGAGAGAGAAATCAAAAAAATATCTGAAATCATTTTAGAAAGTTTCCGATTTATCAGAAAATACATGGAAAAATATATGTCTAT
>JBDHUQ010000036.1:0-6099 GCA_039809205.1 Minisyncoccia bacterium
TTTGTTATAATAAAAGTCTTACAATTATGCGTAAGGCTTTTATTTTTACACTTATATTAGCTATTTTGGTTCCATCTGGAATGCCAGAAATAGGTTCTATTTATAAAAACGTAGCTTATGCTCAAACAACAAGCCAGCCGGCTGTTTGTGCAAATCCAACTTCTCCTGATATTGAGCAGGCCTGTAAAGAGTATGCAGCTGAAAGTGCTACTTTGGCTAAGCTCCAAGCTCAGCTTTCTGCTCAAAAAGCAAAAAGTGGATCTCTGCAAAAAGATGTTAATGCGTTGATTTCTCAAATAAATTCAACTCAAACAAAAATTAAAGCCAAAATTTCCATGATTGGCCAGCTTAGTACTGAAATCAATCAAAAAAATAAAGCCATTAATGATTTATCTGCTGAGCTAGACAGAGAGCACGCTTCTCTTCGTCAGCTTCTCAAGAAAACAGATGAACTTGATGAAAAAGGGGCAACTTACGTGCTTCTTAGTAGTGAATCTGTTTCTGACTTTTATTTAGATTTGGATACTTTTCTGTCTATCAAAAGAGCTCTATATGCCTCTGTAAATAAAGTAAAGGAAATAAAAAGCCTAACCCAAGATCAAAAAGAGCAACTCGAAGATAAACAAGCTCAGGCGGTTGATGCAAAGAATGCTCTTCAGAGTGAAAAGCAAAAACTTGACGCTTCTCAAAAACAAGCCAAAGTACTTCTTGATACTAGTAAAAGCGAAGAGCAGAGAGTGGCGAGTTCTGTAGCTGAACAGCAAAAGAAAGTGGCTGCTATTCAAAGTAGACTCTTTAGTTTTGCTGGAGGTGCTACCAAGGCTATTCCTTTTGAGGAAGCATATGAGTATGCGGAGAAAGCTTCGGCTAAAACAGGGGTAAGAACCGCCTTTATACTAGCGATTTTGACCCAGGAATCAAACTTAGGAAAAAACGTTGGGACTTGTAATAGAGCAGGAGATCCTCCTTCAAAAAGTTGGAGAAATGTCATGAGTCCTACACGTGATCAACCAGCATTTTTGCGTATAACTTCCGCACTTGGTTTAAATCCAGACACAACTCCAGTTTCTTGTCCTATTGCTGGGGGAGGCTGGGGCGGAGCTATGGGGCCAGCTCAGTTCATACCTTCTACATGGGAAAGTGTTGATAATGAAGTGGCTAACGACTTAGGTGTTGCCATAGCAAATCCTTGGAGAGCTCAAGATGCTATTATGGCTTCAGCTGTTTATCTTAAGCAACGTGGAGCTGTTGGAAGCGAGACAAATGAGAGAAATGCAGCGTGTCGATATTATTCAGGACGATCATGTGACGGTAAAAAACCTGCTAATAGCTTCTATGGTAACAACGTTATGTCTATCGCACGTTCTATCCAGGCTGATATTGACTATTTGAAACAATATGGTGTTTCTAGGCGTTAATCTAAACTAGGCCTAAAGACTTGAAAAAAACTCTGTCTATGCTAGAATAGACTCCTATGAAAAAGGATACTCATCCAAAAAACTTTCGAGAAGTAGTTTTTCATGATAACTCTTCTGATACCCAATTTATTATTGGTTCAACTGTGGCGACTACTGAAACCGTATCTTTAAACGGTAAGGAATACCCACTATTTCGCGTAGAAATATCTTCTGCTTCTCATCCATTCTTTACTGGTAACGAAAAGGTTATCGATACAGCAGGACGTGTTGATCGATTCAACAAGCGTCGAGCAGCTAGTGCAAAGAAATAACTATTTTACGAAAGGCCACTTCAGTGTGGCTTTTTGCTTTGAATTATGGATATAGAATCACTAAAAAAGAATCCACGCACACAATATTTGGCTCAAGAATATGAGAAGCTTTTGAAACAAGAGTCTGAATTAGAAGATCTCCTTGCCAGTGATGCCAGTCTCTCTGAAATGATTACCCAAGAAAAAGAAACTATCTTAGTCCAAAAAAGTGCACTTGAAGAACAAATCAAGGAAATAGAAAAAGCAGAACAAGAAGAGGAAGAGTTTCCAAATGAGATTATTTTGGAAGCTCGAGCAGGAGCTGGGGGGGATGAAGCTGCTATTTTCGCTACTGAGCTTGTAGAAATGTACGAAAGATTTGCTGATTCTAAGGGCTGGAACAGTAGAAGGCTAGATGAATATACTCTTGAAATAAAAGGGAAAGATGTCTATAAGCTCATGCGGTTTGAAACCGGAGTTCATCGTGTTCAGCGTGTGCCAGCAACAGAAAAAAATGGCCGGATTCATACTTCGACTGCTTCTATTGCTATTTTGCCGATCAGAAAGAAGGTCCAATTTGAAATTAATCCAGCTGATCTTGATATGGAGTATTCTCGCAGTGGGGGAGCAGGAGGCCAAAATGTGAACAAGGTTGAGACTGCAGTTCGTCTCATTCACAAGCCGACGGGGATAGACGTTCGATCTACTAGTGAACGAAGTCAGCTGGCTAATCGTGAAAAGGCATTACAAATTCTCACTGCAAAATTGCAACAGCTCAAAGAAGAAGAAGAGGCCGCAAAGTATTCAGGTGATAGAAAGAATCAGATTGGTACAGCAGATCGCAGCGAAAAGATCCGCACCTACAACTTCCCGCAAGATAGAGTGACCGATCATAGAATTCGTCAAAACTTCTCAAATATTCCGGGGATTATGCTTGGGAAGATTGATAAGATTATTGAGGCTCTCCAAAGTGGAGAAGTAGGAGAAGCGGACAATGACGAATAGTAATACTGTTTGCTTTCTGCGGATGCCTAAGCAGAGTCCTCGATGCACAAACACTATTACGATTCATCATTTGGAAAGAAGGGGTAAAGGTTGAAAAAACCTTAAAATTTGGTATAGTGAATCGCACAAGCGTGTATAGTTCAGTGGTAGAACGCTGTCCTGATAAGACAGAGGTCTTTGGTCCGATTCCAAATACACGCACATTATGATTCTTTCAGTGGTTGCAACTCCAATAGGGAATTTGAAAGATATCACTCTTCGAGCAAAAGAAGTCTTGGGGCAGGCGACTTTAATAGTGGCAGAAGATACTAGAACTAGTGGGCAACTTTTTAAAATGCTTGGTATAGAAGGGAAGAAAGAGTTTGTTTCTAGTCATGCCCAAAGCTCTCAAAGCTCTCTTAAAAAAGCCTTAGAGCGATGTAGTGAACACCAATACATTGCTCTAGTTACCGATGCTGGAACCCCAGCCATTTCTGATCCAGGCTCATTTTTTATCAATGAATTTCGAAGGTTCTATCCTGAAGCCTCTGTGGTACCCATCCCTGGAGCTTCGGCTGTTATTTCAGCTCTTTCTGTTTCTGGTTATCCGGCAGATCATTTTGAGTTTCTAGGTTTTATACCTCACAAAAAAGGAAGACAAACTTTGTTCAAAAAGATATCAGAAACAAAGCATACAGTGGTGTTTTATGAATCTCCTCATAGGATTGTAAAAACTTTAAAAGATTTATCAGAGATTATAGGAGAAAGAGAGGTATTTATAGCTCGTGAGATTACTAAAATGTTTGAAGAATATAAATTTGGTTCATCGGGGCAAATATCTTCTTATTATTTAGAAAATAGCGATAAATGCAGAGGGGAGTTTGTGTGCGTTATTTCTCCTGTTTAGTCTATAGGTCAGTCAGCTTACTTTTTTAGTTAATTTTTGTTACAATGTAGTCCTATGAACAGCAAAATCAAACTACTGTTTTTTATCTCAATTTTAATTATCATTCTTCCTCTTTTAGGTTTATCTCGAAATATTAAGAATGTTCTGTTGTTTATTGTTGGGATATTACTGTTTCTTCTTGCATTTTCTATAAAGCACAGTGTTAAAATTTTAAGGCTCAAGTTAAAACGTATCGAAGGTCAGCAAGGTACTTTCATTGGTTAATATGGAAAACAATACAGAATCACAAAAACACCATATTCGTTTAGGAGCTCGAATTATTGTCGGGGTTGTGACTTTTATAGGTGTTTTTCTTGTTGGTGTTTATGTGGGTTTTGAAAACCGTCCAGCTTCACAGAAGATAGTTGATATAGTAAATAAGCAAGTTCCGACTGCTTTAGCGGAGAACACAGATTTTGAGCCGTTTTGGAAGGCCTGGCAATTGGTAAAAGAAAAATACCCTGAGGCTGACAAGACTACTAACCAAGATCATGTTTACGGTGCTATTAAGGGCCTTTTGGCATCATTTGGAGATCCTTATACAACCTTTTTTACCCCAGAGGAGAGTAAGGCTTTTGAAAGCCAGATCTCAGGCGAATTTGGAGGTGTTGGTATGGAGATGGGGCAAAAGGATGGAGTTCTGACTGTTATTGCACCTCTAAAAAACACTCCAGCTGCCAAGGCGGGGGTTATGGCAGGAGATAAGATAGTAAAGATCAATGACAAGCTTAGTGCAGATATGAGCGTTGATAGTGCTGTAGATATGATTCGTGGTGAACCAGGTACCTCAGTTTCTATTACTATAGTTAGAGAAGGTCTTTCTCAACCAAAGGTTATAGATCTGGTTAGAGCTAAAATTTCTATTCCTACTGTTGATACAGAAAAAAATACTGAGAAAGGAGTTTTTGTTATTAAGCTTTATAGTTTTTCTGCCCAGTCTCCAGGACTTTTCCAAAATGCTCTTAAAGAGTTTGCTGATACTGGTTATGACAAACTTGTTCTTGATCTTAGAAACAATCCAGGGGGTTATCTAGAAGCTGCTGTTTCAATGGCTAGCTGGTTCTTACCCCAAGGTGAAGTGGTAGTTAAGGAAATAGGTAAAACAGACAAAGATGTTACCGTTCACAAGAGTGCCGGCCCTGGTATCTTTAACGGTAAAATTAAAATGGTTGTTCTGGTTAACAAAGGCTCTGCTTCAGCTTCAGAGATATTGGCTGGAGCGCTTTCTGAGCATGGCGTAGCAACACTGATGGGTACTCAAACATACGGAAAAGGTTCAGTGCAAGAACTTATGAAGCTAACTAGTGATACCTCTATCAAGATAACCATTGCGAAGTGGTATACCCCTAAGGGTGTTTCTATTTCTGAAAGTGGTCTTACTCCAAAAGTTAAACTAGAGCCAAATAAAGACGAAACTAAAGATACACAACTACAAGAAGCTATTGATTATTTGAAATAAGATGAAAGTTATATTATTACAAAACGTAAACAAAGTAGGAAGAAAGGGGGAGGTTGTTGAGGTAAGTGATGGTTATGCTAGCAACGCACTTTTTCCTGTAAAAAAGGCTATACCAGCCACTCCTAATAATTTAGAAGCTCTTAAGCGCAAAATTGATTCAGATAAGGCCACCAAAGACCTTGAGCATGAACTACTAGAGAGAGCTATTAAAAGCCTACCAGAAGATGGCCTAGTCTTGAAAATGAAAGCCAATGAAAAAGGACATTTGTTTTCTAAGGTGAACGAGGACCTAATAGTTGAAGCTTTGGCTAACTATAGAATCGTTGTTTCTCCTAAAAATATTGTTTTAGATGATCAGATAAAAGAACTGGGATCTTATTCTATAAAAATAGAAGAGGGTTCTTATAGTAAAAATATACCCTTAGTTATAACCAAAGAATAATAAAATCCCTCAATTTGAGGGATTTTATTATTCTTATTTTTCTATTACGTTTACGGCTTTTCGAACACTAGTAGTTCCATCAAAGTTTAGTTTACGCTTGTTTGTAAACTTGACTGTTCCTTCTTTGAGAGCAAAAAGAGTATGGTCTTTTCCTGTACCTACGTTTGTTCCAGCCATGATTTTTGTACCTCTTTGGCGAACAATAATAGCTCCAGCTGTAGCCTTACCACCATCATATATTTTGGTACCTAAATATTGTGGATTTGAATCCTTTAGATTTTTCGATGCCGCTCCTTGTTTCTTATGTGCCATATTCTTAGAAAATAATCTTTATTAGGAGATAATAATATATCGAATATGTAAATATGTCAATAAATATAGCATAGTTGCCCACAGGGCTATTTTTTGTCAATTTACGTATAATGTACATATATTTATGAAGGATTTTTTACACAAGTACTATTCTTTTATCTTTATTTTGATGCTTTTAGGAACTGTCGCCACTTCTTTTGCCTTAGGATACCAAAAGGGTAACACAGGTAGGGAAGAGTCTGCTATTG
>JBDHUQ010000037.1:0-5937 GCA_039809205.1 Minisyncoccia bacterium
GGTCGTAGTGTTGCGGTAGGAAGGAGTAAGTGTTCTGTTTGCAGTCGAACACTTTCTTGGTATGAGCTTATCCCTGTTTTTTCATTTTTGGGTCTTAGAGGTAGGTGTAAAACCTGTAAAGGTCAAATATCTTTTCAGTATCCTGTAGTTGAGCTATCTACTGCTTTGGTTTTCCTCTTAATTTATGCTCGAGTTTTCTTAACTAATGGTTTTAGCTTTATATCAATAATCTCATTTTTAGGAGGTTCTATAGCTGCTTCTATGCTTGTTGTTATTTTTGTCTACGATTTAAGGCACAAGATTATTCCTGACAAAATAGTTTATCCATTCATCTTTTTATCTTTTCTCTCTATCTTATTTAAAGCCCTAACAATAGAAGGATTTTTATTATTGCCAGCAATAATAGCAGGTCCTCTTCTGGCTCTACCTTTTTTTCTTATTTGGTATTTTTCAAAGGGCAAATCTATGGGGTTTGGAGATGTAAAACTTGCTCTTGGGATGGGTTGGTTTGTCGGTATTCTTGGCTCTATTGCTGTATTTTTCTTAGCCTTTTGGATTGGTGCTGGTCTAGGGCTTCTTTTGCTAGCCTTTGAAAAGGCTAAAATGAAAAGCCAGATACCTTTTGCTCCTTTTTTAATAATTGCTTTTTTTATAGTTACTATTTGGGGTGTAACTTTGCAAGGAGTATTTCCATTATGGTAAAAAAAATCTTCAAAAAAATTAATAATAACTTTCAAGTAGGAGTCACACTTATTGAACTTATGGTTATTGTGGCTATTGTTGGCGTGGTTTCTTCTGTACTTTTGTTTAACTATTCTGATTTTAGTACCAACGTGTCTATAAGAAATCTTTCCCAAGAAATAGCCTTATCGATTAGAAAATCTCAAACTTATGCTACTAGTGTTTCAGGGGTAACTAGCTCTGGGGAGCGTAGTTATCCAGCCTACGGACTAGTTTTTTCTCTTGAGTCTTCATCTCTACCATTTACGCCTACCCCTAAGAAATTTATATCTTTCGCCGATATTCCTTTGGGGCTAGATTCTGAGCCTAATGAAAAATATGATTCTGATGGATATGTTTGTGGTAATGTTTCATCCGGGAACGAATGTGTTGAGTCTATATCAATAAATAGTGCTGATAGTATTGTTGGTTTAGAGACAGATGTTACTGGGCCCGTAACCTCAGGGTCTATTGCTGTTACTTTTCGTCGACCAAGCCCTGATGCTATTATTTGCTATATACCTTCAGGTTCTACAGATTGTATCCCTCAGACATCTTCTTATGCCAAGATAACTTTAAAATCAGTTAAGGGTCTTACTCGAAGTGTCTCTGTTTGGAATACGGGCCAGATAACTGCACAATAAAAATATGATTAAAGTCCATTTTAAATTATTAAAAAATAAATTTAAGGCTAAAAAAGAAGCTGGTTTTACTCTCGTAGAGCTTATGGTTTCTTTAACAATTTTTACAGTAGTTGTTTTGGCGGCTGTTGGTTCTTTGTATACTGTTAATGGTGCTTCTAGAAAGGTCCAGTCTATGAGAAGTGTTCTTGATAATTTAACTTTTGCCCTAGAGGCTATCTCTAGAACTGTTCGTACCTCGAGTGCTGTTGTTTGTGGAGGATCACTGAACATATCTGGAGATCCAAATTGTCCATTTTCAGCCCAGGCTGTTAACACAATGCTTTTAGTTGATTCTACTATTGGAGTCCATCAATTAATTGAATATCGTTTAGGATATCCCTCTGGTCAAACAGGTGGTGCAATTCAAAAAAGATATCAAGAAAATGGTATCTGGACTAATTGGGTCTCACTAACTGCACCAGAGATAGACATTGATCATCTTTATTTTTATGTTGATGGAGCTAGCTCAACAGATTCATCACAGGCCAGTGTCATCGTTTTTGCTCAAGGCACAGCTACGGCTGGGGGAACAACTTCACCTTTTGCTATTCAGACTTATATATCTCAAAGAGCAAGTGAATAATATATGAAATATAAACAACAACAATCAGGTTTTACGCTCGTTGAAACACTTATAGCTGTTTTGATTTTATCCATATCTATTGGTGCCTTACTCTCTTTAGCCGCAGGAGGATTTTACTCTGTCAGGTATTCTCGCAACCAAATTGTAGCTAATAACTTACTTCAAGAGTCACTCGAATATGTTCGCAATACTCGAGACACTGCATTTTTAAACAATGTATCTTGGCAAGATTGGCAAAGTACTCTAAAGACTAATACTTCGGGTGTTCAAACTGGACTAGATTCAGATGGTTGCTTCAGTCAGGAGGGTTGTTTTGTTGACCCTTATGCCCTAAGTGGAAATATCAAAAAATGCTCGCCCTCTTCTTGTCCAAATGTTCTATATTATCCAGACAATTCTTTTTATGGATATAGCAATTCTTATCCATTCTCGACAGGCACTACTCCTTATCAAACATCTTTTATTCGAAAAATAACTGTAAAGCCATCTTCAACTATTGATGATCAGGTTGTTGTCACCGGGACAATATCTTGGCTTAATGGAACCACTACCAGAAGCGTATCTCAGAGTATACTTATAACTAATTGGAGGCCATAATGAAAAAAAACATTTCTAAAAAAAATATAAAAAATGGCTTCGCGATGCTTTTTACTGTTCTTATAATAAGTTTGATACTTTCTATTTCTTTAGGTATTTCAAATATAACTTTTAAACAAACTATTCTTTCAAGTTTAGCTAAAGATTCTCAAATCGCTTTCTATCAGGCAGATACAGCAGTTGAGTGTGGTATGTATTACGATACAAATAACACATTTCCCTTAGGTACTAGACCAGGAGATGTTGCTGGACCTATTACATGTGGAGAAGATTTATATAAAATAGACGAAAGTGCGAGTTATTCCGACTACTTGGTTTTTATAGAAAACCTAGATAACCAATCAAAACCTTGTTCAACCATAATCTTTGACAAAGCAACAAAAGCACTTGAAAACATAAGTATCGTTCAAGGACTAGGTTATAATACTTGTACAACAGGTCCTCGTCAGGTACAACGAGCACTCAAGGTAGAATATTAAGCCTATGAACGAACAACAAGTAAAAAATAGGTTAAAAAACCTTCGAAAGGAGGTTTTGCTTCATGCAGAGGCCTACTATGAAAAAGACGCTCCTACTATTAGCGATGAAGCCTATGACTCTTTGGTTAGGGAAATAAAAACCTTAGAAAAAGAGCACCCAAGTTTAGCAGACCCAAACTTTATTATTTATAGAGTGGGTGGCAAACCTCTGGATGCCTTTCTAAAAAAAGAACATAAAACTCGAATGCTTTCTTTGTCAGACGCTTTTTCTTTTAACGAAATAGAAGACTGGAATAATAGAATTCAAAAATTAGCCCCAAGTGCTAAGTTTGAATATTTTTGTGAACTTAAAATGGACGGCTTGGCTTGTTCCTTAGTCTACCAGGACGGAATTTTAGTCAGTGCTGTTACAAGGGGAGATGGAACTATTGGTGAAGATATTACCCAAAATGTTAAAACGATACGATCAGTACCGATCAAGCTCTTTGGCAGCCACGAAGGAGTATTAGAAGTTCGTGGAGAAATAGTCATGGCTAAAACAACCCTAGAGAGACTTAATAAAAAATATCAAAAAGAAGGAAAGGCTCTTTTGGCTAACACTCGAAATGCAGCTGCTGGTTCTGTTCGTCAGCTAGATTCAAAACTCTCAGCAGAAAGATTACTAGATTTTTTTGCGTGGGATATTGCAGAGATTAACAGTCAGAGTGACGAAAAAAAATTCAAAACCCATAGCGAAGAGCATAAGTATCTAAAAGAAATAGGATTTGTGGTGGCGCCTTTTGAGAAGGTTTGCGAGAGCCTCGAGGAGGTTCAAAAGGTGATTGCATATATTGAAAAAGAAAGAAATAAGCTCGATTATGGAACCGATGGAGTTGTCATCCAGGTTAACCAGTTGTCCTTTCATAAAACCCTAGGAATAGTCGGCAAGGCTCCTCGTTATGCTATTGCCTACAAATATCCAGCAGAGCAGGTTACTACAGAAGTTTTAGATATATCTGTTCAGGTTGGGCGCACAGGCGTCCTTACGCCGCTAGCTCACTTTGTGCCTACAAAGGTAGCTGGGTCACTGGTTTCTAAATCTACACTTCATAATATTGATCAAATACGGCGTCTTGATATAAGAGTGGGCGACACTGTTATTATTCAAAAGGCTGGGGATGTTATCCCGGAAGTTGTAGAAGTTCTAAAAAATCTAAGGCCAGCTAAAACAAAAATTTTTGAGATGCCAAAATCTTGTCCAGAGTGTGGTGGTCAGGTTGTTCAGAAAAAAGGATCAACTGGTGAAGAAAGCGTAGGTTATTATTGTGCGAATAAAGATTGCCCAGCTAAGCAAACTAAAAATTTAATACATTTCGTAAGGGTTATGGAAATATACGAAGTTGGACCAAAAATAGTTGAACGGCTTCAAGAAGAAGGTCTTATAACCGATGCCGCTGATCTGTTTTCCTTAGAAGAATCAGATCTTGCTGGTCTTGAGAGGTTTGGTGCTAAAAGTGCGGAAAACATAATAAGAGAAATACAATCAAAGAAAAATCCACCGCTTGATAGGTTTATTAGCGCTTTAGGTATTGTCCATGTTGGAGAGCAAACTGCTCGGGACTTGGCTATATATTTTAAGACTTTTGAAAAATTCTGGAGTGCTTCTAGAGAAGATCTCGATAGTATAGAAAATATAGGAGTAGCAGTAGTCGATAGTATAGAAAATTTTAAAAATAGTAAATTTGGAAATCATTTTATCAAAAAGCTCTTTGATGTTGGAGTAAAACCTGTGTCACTGCAAATCAAAAAAGGTGGAGTTTTCGAAGGTAAGACCTTTGTGCTCACTGGAACACTCGAGACACTATCTAGAGAGGAAGCCAAGAAAATTATTCAAAATAATGGTGGTAAGGTAGCAAGTAGAGTTTCGGCAAAGACTGATTTTGTACTAGCAGGTGAGAATGCTGGAAGCAAACTCTCAGAGGCAGAGAAGTTAAAAGTAAAAGTTTTGTCTGAAGCAGAATTTCAAAAAATGGTGAAATAAAAAACCTAAGTATATGATTAGGTTTTTTAAATTTCTATCTAACTATTTATTTTCCAACCTTTTACCTCAGCAAGCTTTTCTAAGGCTTTAGCTCTAGCAGGTGAGTGAACAAGATCTTCATAGTATAAAGAACTTAATTCTTCGGGTAAGTCTGTGTTGTCAACCTCTTGAGAAATAATTTTGTCGATTTGTTTTATAGCCTCTTCTCTCTCTTCTTCAGTATTAGCGTTTCGAAAATTTTCAAAAGCTATATCTTTAATTGTTTGTTCCTTTGGTTTTTCCATACTACTTGTATTATATAACCCTTTTTTGTTATAACAAGTACCTTTAATTAAGAGTATAATTTTGTTATCATATAGTCATGATCGACTCAAAAACTATAGATGATCTGGCTCGTTTGGCGAGACTTTCTATCCCCGAAGAAGAAAAAGAGACCTTGGTCAAAGACATCAACAACATGGTCGACTTTATCGATGTTGTCCAAAAGGTATCTTTACCAAATCAGGGTGAGATGAAGTTTGAGCAAAAAAACATAGCTCGCACAGATGAGGCGGTGCCACTTGAAAGTATTTATGATTTGGTTGAAGCAGCTCCACTACACAAAGACGGTTTTGTACAAGTACCAAAAGTTATAGGAGAATAATTATGATAGAAGAACTACACAAAAAAATAATTTCTAAAGAAATTTCTATCAAGGATTTGGTGTATTCTTATGTAACAAAAGCCAAAGATGAAAAGCTAAATATTTTTCGTGAGATTTTTGACGATATAGACTCTCAGATAGAGCATGCACAAAGTTTGCTCAATAGTGGCAAAGCAACCAAGCTAACTGGTATACCACTTTCTATCAAAGAC
>JBDHUQ010000038.1:0-5743 GCA_039809205.1 Minisyncoccia bacterium
TACTTGTTCTGGTTTATAGCTAATGAGCTCTTTATGCATAAATTATTTTTTAGCTAGGATTGATCTTTGATATTCGCCAAGATGAGCTAGTAGTACTCCAGTACCATTAACCACACAGTATAAAGATTCATCCGCCACTCTTACTGACACACCGGTTTGATTTGATATCAATTTATCTAAATTCTTAAGCTGACTTGTCCCTCCCGTCATAACAATGCCGTGGTCAATGATATCTGAAGCTAGTTCTGGCGGTGTCTGTTGAAGCACATCTTTTATAGCTCTTACTATTTGTTTTAGCTCTTGATCAATAGCCTTAACTAGTTCATTTGTTGTGATATCAATACTTTTTGGTAAACCAGTTACTACATCGCGACCTTTAACTGACCCCCCAACGTCTGGATTAATGGGAAGAGCTGAACATAAGGTCTTTTTTAGTTCTTCAGCAGTTTGGTCTCCTATAGAAACGCCATATTTTTTTCTAAGATATTCTGAGATAGCTTTATCTATTTTGTTGCCAGCACACTTAACTGAGGTTGAAGCTACAACACCTCCTAGAGAAATTACAGCAACATCAGTAGTCCCTCCTCCTATATCTATAATCATATGACCTCTTGGCTCATTGATAGCTACACCTGCTCCTAGAGCTGCCAATATAGGTTCTTTAACAATCACTGCACTTTTTGCACCAGCTTTTATAGTGGCTTCTATCACGGCTCTTCTTTCAGTACCGCTAATGCCTGCAGGCACCGAAACTAAAACATCTGGCTTAAACCAAGAATTTTTTCCGAGAGATTTGGTTATAAAGTATTTGAGCATGGATAGTGTGACATGATAGTCTGCAATTGCACCGTCTTGCATAGGTCGATAAACAACTATGGAGTCTGGGGTCTTACCAAGCATACTTTTAGCCTCGCTACCAATAGCCTCAACTTTTTTGGTTGCTTGGTTGATAGCTACGACTGTAGGTTCATTTAATACAATCCCTTGACCTGAAACAAATACCAGTGTATTAGTGGTGCCTAAGTCAATGCCTATTTTTTTGGCTCTTGGAAGTTTTAACATTACTGTACAATAGTATCACAATGTATATCTTGTCTATTATTCCCATCTCTAGAGGAATCCCCTTCAATACGCTTAGTTATTATAGCTCTGAATCGTTATTTCCTGGAACTTTGGTTGAAATCCCATTAGGTAAACAAAACATAAATGGTTTAGTTTACGAAAGCATTCCACTCGTTGAAGCTAAAACTCTTGTAAAGAGTGCCTCTTTTTCTCTTAAAAAAATAAAAAAAGTTGTCGGATTTTCAACTTTTACAAAATCCTTAATTGAAGGTTTAAATGAAGCTAGCTTACTAACTCTTACTCCGATTGGCTCCTTGGCGTCAACAGTCATAAATGAGTTGTTTTTTGATAGTATTTTAAATTCCCAGTTTCTTGATATTGATACTTTCGAAAAAAAAGAGCCTATAGTCTCGTATGGAAATTTTGAAGATAGGCTTGATTTTTATAAACGCACAATTCGAACTGCTTTTGCAGAGAAGAAAAGTGTGGTTCTAGTAGCTCCCTCTATTCGAGCTGTTGAAGAGTGGTTTAGTTATCTACAAAAAGGTATTTCTTCTTACAGCGTTTCTTTACATAGCAAAAAAACAAAGCGTGAACAGAAAAAAAATTTGTCTCTGATTAAGAACTCAGAGCGTCCCCTATTCATCTGCAGTACCCCCTCAAGTGCCATCATTCCAAGACCAGATATCTCAACAATAATTATTGAAGATGAGTCTAGTGACCTATATAAACTACATGATAGATATAGTGCAGATATGAGAGTAGTTCTCCGGGTTTTAGCAGATAGTCTTGGTTTAAAGACTATATATGGCGATGTTTTACCAAGATTGGAAACCCTTATAGAAACAAAACTCACAACCATTTCAAGAACTATAGTTCCAGAAAACTTAACCATAGTAAAATCAGAAACCTATCGAACTGTTTTGCCTACAGAAGTTGTTGAGCTTATAAGATATTGTCAAAAAAATAAGAAAAATCTATTTATTTATACCAATCGGAAAGGCTTGGCACCTATTTCTAGATGTGCAGATTGTGGTACTAGTGTTGACTGTCCGACCTGTGGACTGCCTATTGTTTTAAGATACAAGGTTATACAAGGAGAAAAAGAAAGGTTGTTTGTCTGTACCCATTGTGGAGATACTTTACCCACTACTCATTTATGTAGCTATTGTGGAAGTTGGAATATCACCCCTGTATCAATTGGGTCTGAAAGTCTCAAGGAGGCAGTTTTAAACTTGGTTGATGAGGAAAGAGTCATTTCTATTGATGAAGATTTTTCTCCAGATTCAAAAAGTGCTGAAAATTTGATTTCTGACATTCAAAAACGTAAAGGCTTGGTTATAGTTGGTACCCAAAAGATACTGCCTTATATTAAGCATGTTGATTTTGTCTCTATACCTTTCTTTGATAGGCTCTTGTCAGTGCCTTCGCCATATACTGTCGAAGAAGTTTTACGCTTAATCATTCTATGTAGTCAAAAAGCAAAAGACACATTGATTCTCTCTAGTAAAAATCCTGATTTTGAAATAACAAAGCTCTTAGCTACAAAAAAAATACAAGAGATTATTGATTCTGATATTGAAACAAGACGAAGCTTGTCTTATCCGCCTTTTGGTAATCTTATAAAAATTTCCATTTCTGTTCCAGGTGCTCATCGGGAATCAGTGGTAAACAAAGTTAATTCTTTTTTTGAACCTATCGACAAAACTATGCTTCCTTCAAGAAGGATAAGTCCGGTTAGTATGAAGTTTTTATGTACTTGGATTTTACAAGTAAACCCCTCTTATCTAATAGATTATGGCAATGAGTTAAGGGCATTTTTAGATGGAATTCACTTTCCATACAATATAGAAATAAACCCTCTTAGACTTTCTTAGGTCACTAGTATTGCTTCAGATTAAATATCGTGTTACCATTTGCGCCATGCCAATGATTAACGTTGAACTCAAGAAAAACGAGAATGAAAATGCGGCCAATTTAATCCGTCGTTTTACTCGTAAAATCCAGGAATCTGGAATCATAATGAAAGTTAAGGGTAAAAGATATAGCGAACGTGGAACCTCTAAACTTTCTCAAAAGACAGTTGCCCTTCGTCGCATCGCTCGAAGAGCTGAAGTGGAAAAACTTCGAAAGCTCGGCAAGATGGAAACTCGCTCTGCTAGATAGGTTTATAAAAGTGATGGCAATTCTTGAACATCACAATCTAACAGTAAACAAAAAAGGCACGCTACCTAGCGCGCCTTTTTTGAGTATTAAAGAAAAAGTTCTCGGCAAAAAATACTCTCTTTCCATTTCCTTTGTTGATGAAAAAACTGCTAAGCGAATTAACAAAGAGCACAGAAATAAAACCTACGTTCCAAATACACTTTCCTTTTCTCTAACAAAAAATAGCGGAGAAATAATAATGTGCTTGCCTGCTATAAAAAGAGAATACAAAAAATTTGGATATTCTTATAAAAAATATTTAATCTTTTTGCTCATCCACAGTATGCTTCATTTGAAAGGATTCGTTCATGGGAGTACAATGGAAGCTAAGGAGCAATATTATCTTGCTTTTTTCGAAGCTTAAATGAAACAAACTATTTCTGTTGGTATTGATATAGGAACTTCAGCTACACGTGTTGTGGTCTGTGAAGAACATGGAGAAGGTTCTAGTAAAATTCTAGGCTATGGTATTTGCCCAACTATGGGTATGAAGCATGGTTATATAGTCAATCGTGATCACGTGCTAACCAGTCTTAAAAGAGCTCTGAAAGATGCAGAGACTCAAAGTGGTATTAAAATCCGTGGAGCGATGATAGGCATTTCGGGGGTTGGACTTGGAGCTGAGTACGGTGTAGGTTCTTCTATTGTTTCTAGGGCTGATGGAATAATTGGAAAGGTCGACATAGAGAAAGCTATAAGCGATGGTGAATCAAGCCTTGATCTTAAAAACAAGGCTATGCTCCATGCTTATCCTGTTTCTTTTAAAATAGATGGTAAGGAATTCCCTGTTCGGCCTGAAGGAATTTCTGGACTTAAACTTGAGGTCAGAACTTTGTTTATTACTTGCTTTCAGCAACACTTAGATGATTTATTAGGTGTTGTAACTGATGCCGGAGTAAAAGTTTTAGGTTTTACTGCTACCCCTATTGCAGCTCAGGAACTTCTTTTGACTGATCTACAGAAAAATTTCGGCTGTGCTCTCATAGATATTGGAGCTGAGACGGTTTCTGTTTCTGTTTTTGAAAATAATACCTTGGTTTCTCTGCATGTTTTTGATATTGGATCTCTTAATATCACAAAGGATCTAGCTTTAGGTCTACGTATAACACCCGAAGAGGCAGAGAGTATAAAGCTCGGAGTTGTAAGTTTCCAAACTGTGCCTAAGAAAAAAATTGAGGAAATAGTTGAAGCTCGACTCTCTGATATCTTTGAACTAATTGATAAATATTTTAAGAAAATGGGGCGAAGTGGGCTTCTTCCTGCGGGTGCAATACTTATTGGCAACGGATCTCATATACACAATATTTTAAATGTTGCTAAGGCAATGCTCAAGATACCTGTAAGAAGCGGCTTTATAGAAATGCCTAGTATAAAAGGTCCTATAAAAGACCAACAGCTCCTAATAGCTTATGCTCTGGCTTCAAAGGCAAATGACAAGAAAGCTAAATCTGAAACAAATTTAAGCAACTCAGATTCAGAAGGATTGTTTTCAATTATTAAAAACTTTTTCAAACAACTGATGCCATAAAATGACACTAAAGATTTAGTTGTCAATATCCATTGCCCTTTTCATAAGGTCTGATACTATATCGATTATAGTAATTAAAGTGGAAACAAATTAGAGAATGCTATGCCTAAAATAAGCCCTGAAATAGAAACCGCTGCACGCATCAAGGTTATTGGTGTGGGTGGTTCTGGTTGCAACGCCATTAATCACATGATAAATGCCAAGGTCAAAAACGTGGAATTTATCGTTATGAACACTGATGTGCAAGACTTGCATAAAAGTGCTGCTGAAAAGAAAATCCACCTTGGTAAGAATCTTACGAAGGGTCTCGGTGCTGGTATGAATCCAGAAATTGGCATGCGCGCAGCTGAAGAAACAAAAGCCGAAGTACAAGACTCTCTAAAAGGTGCTGATATGGTGTTCATTGCTTGCGGAATGGGTGGTGGAACAGGTACAGGTGCTGCTCCAATTGTTGCACGTGCCGCAAAAGAACAGGGTATTCTCACTGTGGCTGTGGTGACTAAGCCCTTCTTCTTTGAAGGTAATCAACGCATGAGAATTGCTGATAAAGGTATTGAAGAGCTCGAAGCTGAAGTAGATGCAATCATTGTTATTCCAAATGACCGTCTTCTTGCTATCGCTGGAAAAGATACGACTTTCAAAGATGCATTTGCAAAATGCGATGAAGTACTTCGTCAAGCGGTTGAAGGCATTTCAGAACTTATTTCTTCTCCAGGCATTATCAATGTTGACTTCGCTGATATGAAGAGCGTTCTTACAGATGCAGGAACTGCTCTGATGGGAGTTGGATTTGCTGCAGGAGACGAACTTGCTGAAAAAGCCGCTGTCCAAGCTATTAATTCTCCCCTTCTAGATATTTCTATCAACGGTGCTAAAGGCGTACTCTTTGCTATCTCTACAAATGATGACCTCACAATGGCCGAATTCCAAGAGGCTGCAAAGGTAATT
>JBDHUQ010000039.1:0-5286 GCA_039809205.1 Minisyncoccia bacterium
TACTTTTCACCTTTCCCTCACGGTACTAGTTCACTATCGGTCTCTACAATGTATTTAGCCTTACCAGTTAGTTCTGGTGGATTCCTTCAAGCTATTCGTGTCCTGAAGTACTCAAGATCAGTGATAAAAAGATATATGTATTTCGAATACGGGACTATCACCCACTATGGTGTTGGTTTCCAACAACTTTTTCTATACATACATTTTGTAACTTTTCTCGTAAAACGAGACTCACTGCCTTACAACCCCGGTCCAACATGGTGAGACCAAAATATAAATATCTTAGACTCACCATGTTGGACCGGTTTGGGCTGTTCCCTTTTCGCTCGCCGCTACTTGGGGAATGTTGTGACATACGTCACATTGTTTTATTTTCCTCTCGGTACTGAGATGTTTCACTTCCCGAGGTGCGCACAATGACTACTTACGAGTCAAAGTAATAGAGGTTTACTCTATTGGGTTTCCCCATTCAGAAATCTCCGGATCAAAGGATGTTAGGCACCTCCCCGAAGCTTATCGCAGCCATACTACGTCTTTCATCGCCATGTAGAACCAAGGCATCCGCCATATGCTCTTAATTTCCTATTAGGAAATCTAAAAATCATAACTGTTCATCTTTCGCTTTAAAAAAGATGAACTTCTCTCTGTCACAATCCTTTGCGACCGCTCGCAAAATCTTGTGACGTCTGTCTACTCTACCTGCAGTTAGCATTACTCATGTTAACTAATAAGAGTGACAGGGTTTTGTTATCAAATAACGAGTCTTATTTTTTGACGAAAAATGCCGCCTCTGGGGCGGCGCAACATGTCTTTGGCTAGGCCGCTAGATATTGGTTGCTTTTTTTCGACATACTCATAAGTGGGGACATTGTATAGGAGACGTTATTTCCTGTCAAGCATTACATATAGGGAAAACAAAAATAGCCCCAAAAGGGCTATTTTGAATAGTAATTTATATAATTATCTATTGTTTAGATCGTCAGAGATCTTGTTGATCCATCGTCCTGCAGCTTCCTTGCCACCGAGACCAAATGAAAGTCCGAATGCAAGAGCAAGCATAACAACTAGACCAGTAAAGATGATTTGTCCAAAGTATCCGAAGATACCAAGCTTATCAAGAGCTGTAACAACCGCTAGGATCCAGATAGCGTAGTAAGAAATAGATCCGAGCATTTTTGCACTGCGAACATGAGCCATTGATGCTCCGCCTGAAACTAGCTTTCGAACAAAATCAGCAAGAAGAGTTCCAGCTACAAGTACCAAAGCAGCAATAATGATGTTTGGAATGTAAGCCAAAACTTGTTGCAAGAACATTGTTACTTGATCTAGGTTAAGAATGTTTAGAGATGCAACCAAGAAAACAATAACAACGAACCACTTTACAAGTTCACCAAAGAACTTGCCGATGTGGAGCTTCCAACCTGCACGAGCAAGAGCTTCTTCAGCTCCAGCACTTCTAAAGAGTTTATCGAGCTTAAGAGCATCAAGTGCTGAGGTAATAATTTTCCCAAGAGTTGTAGCTACAATCCATCCAAGGATAAAAATAATAACGGCGAGCAAGATTTTTGGGAATGTTGCTACAAAACCATACCAAAGGCCTTGTAGAGAAACCCGAAATACTTCACTCCATGTTTGTATGAGCATATGTTTAAGACGCAAACGCGTCGCAATGAAAAACTGTTAATTACTAATACTGCCCCTCGGAAGCCCCGAAAGAGTAGTACCTATATTATACCGCTATTTTCTAGTTTGGGAAAACAAAGGTGGAAAACTCCTTTGAAGCCAAAAGTCTCTCGTGTGGGTACTCAAACATATCCCGAAGTAACTTGTCATACATAGAAACCCGGTACTTAAAGTCGTTACTGTCAAAAACTGCATAAGATAACTCCTTGCCTAGCTCGCTCTCAAGGACAGAAACTGCTTTTTGAATATACTTTTTACTAATATTATCCCCCACTATCAAAACATCTAGACGACTATCGCTCTTTTGCATAAAAACACCTGAGACCACAAGCAGCTGGACCTTACCAGCTGGACGAAAACGTTTCACTATTTCATCATGCCGGAAGAAGTCTCCTTCAACAAGCAAGGCTTTCATCTCTTTTATGTATGGAAATTCTAAATTTAGAAACCAACCCTGAACACGCTTCTTTTTTGTTTTACCAGTTCTACCATCAGGAATTTCTTTTATAAAAGATCTTTTCTTGACCAAGTTCATAGCTGAGAGCTGACCAACCACCTGTCTAGCAACAGAAGAAGTAAGCCTAGAACGCTCTGCTATAGTAGTAGTTTCAAATCCTTGTTCAGGATTCAACAAAAATAAACGCATGATCTTTACACGAGCGACCCCTCCAAAAAGTTTTGCTAGGATATCCATTTTATCTACTCCGTTCGTTCCACTTAATAACCTAAATATTATATTCCTCACTCTCCCCTTGTGTCCAAGGCCTTTGTGTTGCCAAAATGAAAAACCATCCGTTATAAACGAATGGTTTCTGCAAAAGGCTTCTCCCAAGAAGAAAGTGCGGGTGAAGAGATAAGAATAGTACGTCGAAAGAGCTGCTCTTTTCCATCGATTTCTAAGGTTATAGAGCCTCCTGGATCAAACCTTAAAACCTTGGGCAAATAAGGAAGTGTCATGACATATTCCCAAACCCAAATTCGGCAAAAAATACTATAGAAAACTTCTCCCTTATTCCCTTTGATCGGAATAATGACGACGCCTCGATTGAGTGGCTGCTGTATGTTTACTTTGTAATAAGCGATAAGACTATCACGATCCCAAAAATAGGGTTTTCCGTAAGAGAGAAATATTTTTGATTTAATCCCCTCTAGAGAAATCCCCCAGCCAACAGAAAAATGGTTATCCCGATTTGGACGGCCGCAAAATACCAACAGGAAGATTAGTCCCAGATATATTCTTTTCATAGATACAAGTTTTGTTTGATTTAACTCTACTCTTTTTAAGAGTCTGGTCAAATACAAAAACCCTGCATCATGTGATGCAGGGTTTCGGCATAATGCCGATCACCTGGATACAATAATTTTTTTACTAAAAACCTGGCCATCGAGCAAAGAAAACTTCAGTACATACGTTCCTGAGCTTAGCTTCGGAAGCTGTAGATTGATTTGCTTTTGGTTTTGAGGTGATTGAACCCAACCACCAGGAACCCAGCCATCAATTTTAACCAGCTGAACCGACTGCAAATTGAGTTGCTCAGGAAAAGCGACCGATACTTGCTCAGTACTCTTGGCAGGAACCGGATAAACCACGGTCTGGTCAGCCAGATCGTTTGCTTTTTGCCTTACTTCGTTTTGAGAGAAGATTTTGGTGTTTGCCAGACACAAAAATGTCAAAAGTAAAAAAGTGAATAGCTTTTTCATGACAATTGATTTTTGTGAACAAATCGATGTTTAATAAAGCCTAATAAATAAAAACACCCGCGTCAAGCGGGTGTTAAAGATTAGATACGGTGTACAGTTATTTTGCACTTCTTCTCATCTACAACAACTTCTACTGGTATGTGCTTTCTGATCTTTTCTAATAAACTACGAAAAGCATCGAGGTCAATCTTCTTCATAGATTCTTCTTCAATGAAAAAAGTAGAAGAAGAAGGTGTTTTATGGTCAGGTGACTCATCGACCCCTTCCTGAATAATTGCCTCAATAAGATCTTCAACAAAAGCTTGCTCAGCCGGCTCATCAAGCATTGCAAGCATGCACCTACTTTGAAGTATCAAAAGTCCTGGATTTTTATCCATAGCGTCCTGAAACATCCAGGATAGGTTGTTATGCAAATTCTGTTTACTTTTTTCAAACGTTTCCTTAGCTTCTGAAACTAATTTCAAAAGAGTATCCAGAGCTTTGAAATCAACCTTGGCTTGTTCAAAAAGCTCTTTTGTTTTTTCATTTTGTGTCATGAACATGGTTTATATTTTTTTCTTACTCTACGCAAAAAAGCCCCTAAGTCAATAGGGGCTTTTTTGTAATTTTATTTAATGATGATTATTTGAGTGCTACCTTTCCGCCAGCTTCCTCAACACCTTTCTTGAGGGCTTCAGCTTCATCTTTCTTCATACCGTCCTTAAGAGTAGCTGGAGCAGCATCTACAAGGTCCTTAGCCTCTTTAAGACCAAGACCAAGAGCTTCCTTCACCACCTTCATAACAGCTATTTTCTGTTCACCGGCACTTTCAAGTACAACAGTGAAAGAGTCCTTTTCTTCAGCACCACCGGCAGCTGCACCAGCGGCTGGAGCTGCTGCAACAGCAGCGGCTGAAACTCCAAATTTCTCTTCGATCGCTTTAACAAGATCGTTGAGTTCTAGTACTGATGCTCCTTCGAGCTCAGTAAGAAATGAATCAAATTTTGCCATAATAATAATTATAAATTAATTTTAGTAAGTTAGTTCTTTTGCTTTGAGACTTCGTTCACGGCTATTGCCAAACGTTGCATAGGACTCTTCAAGAGATATGCGATTTGTGAAAGCAATACTTCACGAGACGGAATCGTAGCAATAGAGAGCATAGAAGGTTTGTCTTTGTAGTCTCCTTCAAATACACCACCAACAAGAGAAATCATGTCAGCGTGAGACTTTTGGAATTCGTATACCACTCGAGCTGGTGCTAGAGGATCAGAACTTGAAGCAACAGCTATCTCTCCTTCTAAAGGAGGGAGTTCGCCATTGATATTAAGATCTGAAAGCACACGCTTGATGAGTGTTTTCTTTCCTACCTTGTAAGAGATACCTTCTGCACGAAGAGCTCGTCGAAGAGCTATAGCATCCTTTACAGTAAGTCGGTTGAATTGCACAAATGCTACTCCTTTTGCATCAGAGAGCATGTCTTTGAATGAGGCAACAATAGACTTCTTTTTGTCTTTTGATATTGCCATAATTTTTGTTGTTAATAATACTGAGCGAGGTATAAAAAAATACACATCGCTGTGTAGTCTAATATTCGCCAAAAAGCGAAGAGATATCTAGATCTCGGCAGGACTTCTTCCCTGCTATAGGGATGCCTACTGTCTTAAATCTACACGCCTAGATACTAACTTTTATCTTTGGTTTCGTCAACCTTGCCCCAACGCCACCTTGCTTTCTCACCTTTAGCTTCACAGATAATGATAAGGAAGGTTGTAAGTATAAAGACTCTAGGAAAAAATGAGATCAAAATACCAGACTCTAGGTTTGAATATTTATCAACGAAAAAGGCTTCTGTCATGAGTGAGAACAAGTACATAACCAAAACTACCCAGCCTTGCCACGATACTGGGTACCAACCATACC
>JBDHUQ010000040.1:0-5282 GCA_039809205.1 Minisyncoccia bacterium
TGGCCTGTAAAACAAACAAAAGACTAACGAGAAATAGACTGTAGATTGCGAGACGCTTCATATATAGCTTGAATTGGGGTATTAGCCCCACTGTTTACGCTTTTAATCATAGCACGAAATATCTCATCTGTTGTTTGGGGATCAGTATCTGGCCAACCAAAAGAAGAGAGGGCACTTTTAAAATAAGCTTGAACATAAGGATTTTCTTGTGCAGCCAACAAAAGGTCTCTACGCACACTAGGAAGAGCTGTATTACTTGAAAGATAGTTTATAAATTCTTTGCTGGTTATTTCACCAAGGGCAGTATAAGAAGCAGTAAAGTTTGGACTTGATTTGATAATACCTGCACCACTAAAAGAGCCAAAAGTTATAGGTCTAATAGCATCTTTAGGTTGGAACATAGTAGTAACATCAAAATTTAGATTTGGATTGCGAGATTGTATGGTAAACAGTTCACTTGCACGCCCTATATAAAAAGCACTTTTACCAGAGAGAAACATATCTAAGGTACTTGGTAGGGTTCTACTCCAAGAAAATCTATCTGTTGCCTGATTAGAAAACCCGGTATAAAAATCTAGGGCTTCAGCAGTTGGAAGCGTTTGAGAATCAGATGTACCTAAAGCAAGTCGACTTTCGTAGACACCATTGTTGTTAAGCGTCACTATTGGATTGCCTGTTTGTAGAAATAAGGCTGAAAGTATATCTTTAAAATGATTAACATTTGCTGACTCACCTAGTCCTATAGAGGTTGAAATTATTGCTCCTTTAGAGTCTTTTTTAACAAATTTAGGAAGTGAAGAGAGTAAAGATTCCCAAGAAGAAGGCGGAATAACATAATTCGCTCCTGCTAAAAGGTCTTTGTTGTAATAAACAACAAGGGGGTCTACCAACATAGGTATAGCTATGACTCCATCTTTGTTTAAGAAGATAGAAGCACCGTCTATATATGTATCTCTAAATAAACGCTCATTATATGTGGCAAAAGGTATAGTGTAGAGCTTGTCTCTAAAAGAAATAAGGTTTGCTGAGTCAGAAATAACTATATTTGGTCCAAGGCCATTGGCTAAGGCGTTTATAAGGTCAGACTTTAGACTCGATTCTGATTTTTCTAAATAGTTTAGACTGATAGTCTTATTTCTAGAATTTATTTTGTCAAAATAAGGCTGAATAATACTCTGTGGGTATATACCCCAAACAGAAACACTTACGGCGTTATCTTGAGTAGAAGATTTTCCGATTTTAACAATACCAGAAAAAATAAGAATAGCACCGATAAAGGCTAAAATAAAAAATCCTATTAAAAATGTTTGAAATGAAAATTTCACTGCTATTTTATTTCGCTGTGTTGCGAATTACTTCTTAAAAAGTATAGCATAGTGATGGTCTCCTGTTGGTAAATTTTCTGAAAGTTTTGAAAAGCCAACAGCCCTAGCCAGCTCATCTGCTTGAGACTGATTAAAAACTCTCTCTGGAGCAGGACCGAGACCGTCAAATGATTCCTGCCAATCAATTATTAGAAGTCGCCCGCCACTTTTTAAAACACGCATGGCCTCTTTGAGAGCTCCCCGTTTGTCATCTAACTGAAATAAAATATTTGATAAGACAACCATATCAACGCTTTCCTTAGCAAGTTTGGAGCCTCCTTCTATCTCAATGTCTCCCCATAAGGGTTGAAGGTTTTTTATTTTATTCTCCTCCACCTCATGAGCCAGACGAGACACTAAATCACGATTTATTTCTACCGCAAAAACATTACCGGAAGTTACCATTGAAGCTATGGCACGAGCCATAAAACCACTACCAGCTCCAAAATCTGCCACAGAGTCAGTGACTTGAAGATTGCAGGCAGATAGCGTTTGTGCTGGAGCCATGAACATATATATAGTATATCAGTAAGTATAACTAATAAAACAGCAAAACAGATATTTTAAAAAATTATTTCTTTCTAACTTATAGACAAGTAACAGATGCAAGTGTGTCTCCTGCTCTAAGCTTCATGATGGTTACTCCCTGGGTTTGTCTTCCACTCTCTGGAATAGTGTTTAAATCTACTCTTATCACCTGACCCTTCTTACTCATAGCAACAAGTTCCATGTCGTCTTTAACTATCTTGCCAACCATAAGCTTACCTGTTTTTGGAGTTACCTTAGAAGTCTTGATACCTGAACCACCACGCTTTTGAATTTTGTATTCACTTATGGCTGTTTTCTTTCCGATACCGTTCTCTCCCATAACCAACATGTAAGTTTTATCTTCAGAAGAAACAACATCAGCACAAATGAGCTTGTCATGCTTACCAAGCTTCATTGCCCGCACACCACCAGCAGTTCTTCCCATTTCCCGAATATCAGCCTCATCAAAACGAATAGATTGTCCTTCTGATGTTGCAAGAATTACACTTTGACCTTTATTTACTCTAAGTACTGCTTCAAGTTCATCTCCAGCATCAAGACGTATAGCAATAATCCCACTTCTTCTAACATCTTTAAAGCTTTCATAAGAAACTTTCTTGGCAACTCCCTTTTTGGTAATAAGCATCAAAGAAGCTTTTTCACTCTTGGCTGATTTTGTAACAGCGAGGATAGAGGTTACTTGTTCGTCTCCTGCTAAAGAGAGATAGTTCATGATGCTCTTACCCTTGGTTGCACGTTTCCCTTCTGGCATTTCGTACATTTTGATTTGATAAGCCTTACCTTTATTGGTAAAGAATAAAAGATCACTGTGAGTATCTGTAGTTAAGAGCTGGGTGACAAAATCTTCTTCTTTTGTTTCAAGATCTATAACACCTACTCCGCCACGACGTTGTGTTTTATACTCACTTGGATCTGTACGCTTTACATATCCACCGGCAGTAAATACTAAAACTGATTCTTTTTCTGGAATCAAATCCTCATCAGAGATCATATTGGTTCCACCTGAGACTATTTTTGTTTTACGCTCATCACCATACTTATCTTTTATTTCTTCTAACTCTTTAGAAATAACTGCAAAGATTTTCTTGGCACTCTTAAGAAGAGCCTCCATCTCAGCTATAAATTCTTGCTTTTCTTTAAGCTCAAGCTCAACAGCCTTACGCTCTAGCCCTGCTAGCTTCTGTAAGCGCATTTCAAGAATAGCAGTTGCTTGAAGGTCAGAGAATTTGAAATCCTTCATTAGGTTTACCTTAGCCACAGAAGCGTCTTTAGAAGACCGGATAAGGGTTATGATCTTATCTATATGATCAAGTGCCTTTTTAAGACCTAGTAAAATGTGCTCTCGATCTTTTGCCTTTTGAAGATCAAACTCTGTGCGACGACGTACCACTTCTTCTCTGTGAGAAATAAAAGAGCTTAGAATTGATTTTAGAGATAGTGTCTCAGGAACACCATCGACAAGAGCGACCATGTTGTAGTGAAAAGTTTGCTGAAGCTGTGTGTGCTTATATAAATAGTTCAGAATTTTTTGAGGGTTAACACCATTTTTAAGAGTGATAACAACTCTCATATCTTTGGCTGAATGATCTTCAAGTCCTTTTATGCCTTCTAGTTTTTTCTCTTGAACCAAGGTTGCTATAGATTCAACAAAAGTGCTTCTGATAACTCTAAAAGGTAGTGAGGTAACTGTTATTTGGTAAACACCATTTTTTTGCTCAGCTATATCTACCTCTCCACGACAAACAACACCTCCTCTACCAGTAGAAAGTGCATGGACAATGTCTGTTTTATTAAAAGCAAGCCCTCCTGTTGGAAAATCTGGACCTTTGACTATTTCAGCCAAGTCTTCGTTGGTTGCGTTGTCATTTTCTATCAGATGCAAACAAGCATCAACAACCTCTGTAAGATTGTGTGGAGCAATATTACTTGCCATACCAACAGCAATACCAAGAGTTCCATTTAAAAGTAGATTTGGAATAGCGGTTGGAAAAACATTTGGTTCCTTTCTGGTGGCATCATAGTTTGGTCTAAACTCAACAGTATTTTTTTCTATGTCTCGTAGAAGCTCACTAGCGATTTTACTCATTCTGGCTTCTGTATAACGCATAGCAGCTGCACCATCACCGTCAGAGTTACCGAAGTTTCCTTGACCCTGGATGAGCTGGTAGCGAGTTGAGAAATCTTGAGCTAGGTTAACCATAGCATCATAAACAGAAGTATCTCCATGAGGATGGTATTTACCAAGCACATCTCCTACCACTAAAGCACTTTTTCGAAAACGGCTGGAGTGAGTAAGCCCCATGTCATGCATGGCATAAAGAATGCGTCTGTGAACTGGCTTAAGCCCATCACGAACATCTGGCAAAGCTCGTTCTGTGATAACACTCATAGCATAGTCAATGTATGACTTCTGCATTTCACCCACGATATCAACCGACAATACTCTGTCTCTCTCCGGAGGAATTGGTTCTGTAGTTTCTGCTTTTTTAGCCATATATTACTTGTCTATTATAGCATCTTTATTGCCAAAATACGACTTTGCATTTTCCAAAATTGTTGCGTAAAACTGCCCTACTTTAGTTAGTGAGCCATTGTGGCTAGATGACTCTTTTTTAGGGTGACTATAAATCAAACCCAAAACTACCAAAAGCAAAACCATTGTGCCGGCAGTGATACCTAGGGCGATATTTTTTCGAACAGAAAGAGGTTTATGTTCAAGAAAATTCATAAGTTTTAAGCCTGAGCAGTAAGTGCGATTATATAATTTTCTTTGCCGTCTAAATCTTTTCTCTTGAGAGTCGCTTTTTCGAGCATTTCTGTTTTGTGCTGTCCTGCTTCTTTTAAGAATTTATTTATATCAGAATCTTCAGCCTCAACAGGGATAATAACACTAGGACTAAATGAAGTGGCTGCTTTGTAAGCCTTGGCAGTATCAAACACATCTCCCCCACCAATTGGTACAAAAAGCATATCTGAAGCACCGGCAATTTCTTTGGCTTCAGGCGAAAGAGTTGAAACGTCTGCCAAGGCTCCCAGTACCGCAATCTTGATTCCATCAAGTTCAAAACCATAAACAGTATTTATATACTCTTTACCATCTATATTAGCTAAACTTTTGGCACCGTTTATAAAAATACCATTTATCTCATAGCTTCCTGGCCCATCAATAACAAAGGGTTCTTTGTCTCCTAGAGAAACTGTATCCTTGCCGTTATAGTCTGGATGATTAGCAGTAATAAGAGCAATATCAGATCCAAAGCGTGGTGGCTTTGGCATGCTCTTTGATTCTTTAGAAGGAGGATTGATAGCAATAGTCAAATCTCCGAGAGTAAGCT
Organism: Minisyncoccia bacterium; assembly: GCA_039809205.1. Taxonomy (GTDB): domain Bacteria; phylum Patescibacteriota; class Minisyncoccia; order Phycocordibacterales; family UBA9973; genus UBA4124. The sequence continues at coordinate 5,249 of JBDHUQ010000040.1, forward strand.
TACAATATTGTTTACCGTAGTATGTGATAACCAT
>JBDHUQ010000041.1:0-4488 GCA_039809205.1 Minisyncoccia bacterium
GGGAGAGACTCCCTGTCAGGCAGCTAGGGTTTTTCAATAAATAAAAAAGAACAGTATTAATTACTGTTCTCATGTTGATCTTCTTTTCTTCGTTCAGCTTCTTCAATTCTTTCTTTAATTTCATTTGCTATAACAGCCTTTATAAAAGGTGACGCACCTTCGTAGGTAGTTTTACTTTTAATTTCTTCAAAAGAAAATTTGAAAAGCAATTTTGCAAAACATTCGTCAGCAAATGATTTACTGACAGTTTCTACACCAACAAAATTAAAGACGATTTTTTCAGTTTCTTTAAAAATTGACTCCACTTTCTCCCTGATAGAGGCACCTAGAAATCTTGTTCCGAGGTGCACCCCATAGTGACCGAATTCAATTATGTATGGATCCATATAAATTAATTTGACTCAATACTACGTTTTATTGCGGTATTGTCAATAATAAAGTTCCAACATCGTACCACGGCCAGCAAAGAAAAAATAATTATTCATTTTTTCTAGTAGGTTATAATTGAAACAATGAAAACATTTAGTCAGAGAGTGGTTAAGATTGCTCTTAAGATTCCAAAAGGCAGAGTTACCACTTACGGTAGGATAGCTAGGGCAGCCGGAGGTGGGGCTATGGCTTCTCAAAGTATCACTGCTATCTTAGGTAAAGCATATGATGAAGGTCAGATAAATATACCTTTTCATCGAATCGTATATGCTGATGGTAGGGTTTGGCTAGATGGTACCTATAAAGCTAAAAGATTAGCACTGTATAAAAAAGAGGGTATCAAACTAGAAGGGGATAAGATAAAAAATTTTAACGAAATACTGTTTGAGTTTCGCTAATATAAGATATAATTGTAAGAATGAAAAAAACTAGAGGGTTCACCCTGATAGAACTTATGGTGGTCATAGGAGTTATAGGCATCTTGGCTGCAGTTGTTGCTTATTCTGTAAATACAGCTAGAACAAAAGGTCGTGATGCTAGACGGGTACGAGATCTTCAAGAAATACACAAAGCTGTGGAGCTTTATATTTCTCAGAATGGATATGCACCTGATTTAAATGATTTAAATTGTCGTACACCAGGATCTGCTGCTCCAGGACACACTTGTATGGCTATTGACAATACCCCTTCTTGGACAACACTACAGTCTCAACTTGCTCCTTTTATACCTTCCCTAGCCAAAGATCCTTGCGGCTCTTCTTGCCCAGCAGATAACCAACCTCACAACTATGGATACATAGCCCCCGGTTCTTTAGAGCTTACCAATGTTACAAATGGGCAATCTTATGGAGTCACATCTTCTTCCTATATTTTATTTATCTCAAGTTTTGAATCTAAAAATAGTGTTTATGAGTTTGGTGGTGAATTTAATTCTTTTTAAATAACTATATGATATTGCACTCTTTTATAAATTTATTTGCAGGGGGAAGAAGTGAAAGTAAGGTAGCTTTATTTTTAATTTATATATTGCTCATAGGTTTAATATCTTTGTTTAGGGTCATATCTTTAAAAAAATATTATAACTATTTATTTTTTGGATCTATCGGGTATTTATACACATCAGGAGCAGTTCTTTATTTATGGTATGTCAAAAACATAAGGCTTTTAGTTAGCGACTTTTTTATAACTAGTGGTAATGGAGCCATCTCTAGCTCTACCTTAAGTCATATTCACTTGGCAAAGGTATATATCGGTCAAATAGTTTCTGCTTTTGGTTTAGTCCCTAAAAATATGGATGCCGGTATCTCGTATGTTGGTGTAGTGCCTAATTTTTGGGCATATGCAGGAGCGTTCTTTTTGATAGTTTCACTTTTATCTACTTTTATATTTTTCCGAAGCTATGTAAAATCTTGGGCTCAGGCACTTTATTCTAAGAGACAAAAAATATTTTTTATTTTGGGCTACTGTGTATGGTCTTTTTCAACTATAAAGACAGCTATAGATGGAGGATTGTTTAGCTTTACGGCCTGGGTAAATATTCTAGCTCTTTTAATTTTTATTTTGAAATTAAAGAATAGAAATATCTCGAAATATTATCTGGCTTTTATAGCAACTTCAGCCGTTTTATTGATCTGTAGTTTTTTTGCACCATCGTCAGTGTCACTTATGGCTAGCAGTGTTTCAGCACTTTTACTCATATATTCTTTATTATTGCAAGCATCAGAAAAAAGAATATATAAGCTAATTTTCATTTCAACCCTGGCTTTATTTTTGGCTTCTTGGTGGCAAGCAAGTGCTAGAGATAGAGCAATCGTTAGTTATTTGAAGACTCCACTTTTAAGAGGTGAATCTATATTTTTATTTAAAAAAGAAAGTGGCGTAGTATCTAGTACTGTAAATACTAATAGTGATATAAAAGCATTGGCTAAAAATTTAGACATAAACCCTTCGTATGTACCCGTAGCTGTACCTTGGAAAACATGTATTCCTACTAGTCCAGAGAGGGCAGTTTCAGCCGTCCTTGTCACAAGAGGTCCTGTAGAAAAAAGTCGATTTAAACAAACGAAAGAAATTTCTATTGCTCTAGGGGATTCGATACAAAAGGGTAATTATTGGCATACAAATATAAATATTTTCTTGGGCTCATGTATACCTCAAGTTTTAAATGTAATAGACGAATATATTCATAGTGCGGATATTAAATCATATGTTTTGGTTAATCCAACGTTTTATACGTCTTCACAGGATTTCTAGGTCAGTTTGAGTTTCTTATAGCTGAGAGTATAATATCTATATGAAGAAAGCTATAAAAACAAGAGGTTTTACTATTATAGAACTTTTGATGGTTATTGCTATTATCGGTATTTTGGCAGCCGTGGTAATAACGTCTTTAAATAGTGCTAGGGCAAAAGGTCGTGATGCTAAACGTATTAAAGATATGGAGGAGATGCATAAGGCTATAGAACTATATATATCGGATCATGGTCATGCCCCAGATTTTGGAGACCCTACTTGTTCTGACCCTAGTTCAGAAGATCCTGGTTGTTATGCCACAGAGTTTTCGGGGCAACATGACTGGAGTGATCTGGAAGCAGAACTTAAGCCATATATTGCTTCCTTACCAAAGGATCCCTGTGGTGCCGCCTGCTTTCAAAAGCCAAATACAAAACATAGGGGCTATTTCGCTTATTACTATGCAGCACCTTCTATGGTTTCTGCTTATTATAAAAGTTTAGGCCTTCCGGCAACATCTTCAATTTATAGAGTATATGCTCAAAACTTAGAGACAAAAAATTATACGTCGTTTGGTTTTGGTGAAGGGTCTTTCTAATCTTGGTAAGTAATGCAACTATCTGTATATAACATTTTCCTGTTTATGCTCCTTACCTGGGGAACAAACATAGCTTTTAATCTTTTATATGTAGCAAAAAAATACATTAAGGGCTTCGCTAAATATGATAGACCTATTGATTTTGGAAAGTACTTCTTTGATGGGCGTAGAATCTTAGGAGAATCAACAACTTTTTTAGGTTTAGTTTTTGCTTTGCTAATAAGTTTATTAGCCCTTAAGAGCAATCTTTTTGAGAAAATGATTGCTCTTATGGTGCCATTACTAGTTTATATAGGGCATGCCTTAGGTAGTTTTATCAAAAGAAGAATGAATAAGAACTCATTTGTTCCTTTTATTGATCATGGAGATTATATGATAATGAGTGGTTTTGTTTTGGTTATTTTAGGTTATGTTTCATTTAGTTTAGCATTAGTTTGTCTTCTTTTAACTTATGTTTTACATCCTCTGGCTGTACTTCTAGCTTTTAAGCTCGGGTTAAAAGAGCATAATTATTAATTATGATACAAATAGCAACTTATATAGAGCATCTAATAATTAATCTTGGTGGACTTGGGGTTTTTCTTGCTTCTATTTTAGAAGAGATAATAGTACCTATTCCTTCAACATTGGTCCAGTCCGGAGCAGGACTTTTTCTTTTAGAAGGAAAATCACTTTCTTTTTTATCTATATTAAAACTCATAACTTCTGTAGCTCTGCCTTCTGCGTTGGGTGTAGCTTTTGGGTCTCTGGTTATATATTTTATCGCTTTTTATGGTGGGTCTTATGCTTTAAAAAAATATGGTAAATATTTTTTTATAAATTATGAAAAGTTAGAAAAGGCTAGAAATTCTATAGTTTCCAAGTCAAAAATTTTAGTTTTTATTACTGTTCTTAGATTTATTCCATTGTTTCCAAACTCTTTTGTTACTGCTTGTTGTGGGTTATTAAAGATAAACTTAAAACAGTATTTACTGACTACCTTTATTGGTATTTTTATTAGGGCTTTATATTTGGGAGCTATCGGCTGGCTGGCCGGAGGTGTGACAGAAGACGTTTTAGGTATTGATAATTTTTTTAGTAAGATAGGTATTTTGATTCTGGTTCTACTTGGTATTTCTGTAATTACCGGAATTTTGGTTTCTTACTTTTATAAAAAAAGTAAATAGTTTATTTTATATCTTTGATTCTTATTGAGTAAAAACTAGCAATTAAAATAATTACCCCCAAAG
>JBDHUQ010000042.1:0-4299 GCA_039809205.1 Minisyncoccia bacterium
CTTGAAGCTGGAATCGCTAGTAATCGCAGGTCAGCCAAACTGCGGTGAATACGTTCTCGAGTCTTGTACTCACCGCCCGTCAATTCAAGGGAGCCGGTAGTACCCAAAGGCTCTCCATAAGGAGGGACTACGGTAAGATCGGTGACAGGGAATAAGTCGTAACAAGGCACGGCTAGCGGAAGCTGGTCGTGGATTAACTCAAATTGAGATTGTTCTTAGAGAAATCTAAGGATTGATACGGTTGATTCTTTCGAAAGAAAGAGTGTTGTGGTAAGCGACCTAATGCTTACTCCTTGCATCAAGGTTATGATGCGAAAAACCATTAGTGTGTATCTATAGAACACAATAATGGTAGAATGAGGCAATAGAAAGATGATTGCTTTGCATAAAACAAGACAGACTCGCGTTCTCTATATATTTTCAATAATTGCAATTGGAGCACTTTTATTAGTGCTCTTTTTGCTTTTGAGGGTTGGTCCTAAGAGTGTGAATAACTCTTTAGAGGATAGCACTTATGAAGCTATCTTAAAGATAGGTTCTATATCTATACCAGTAACTGTTGCTGATACGGAAGAAGAACAGCAAAAAGGCCTATCTGGCACAACATCTTTACCTCAAGACGCTGGCAAACTCTTTATTTTCAACACAGAGGGTGATTATGGCTTTTGGATGAAAGACATGGCTTATAGTCTTGATATTGTTTGGATTGATAAAAACTTCCAAATTATAGACATAACAGAAAACATTTCACCCAATACTTATCCAGAAGTTTTTTATCCATCTCAAAAAGCTCAATATGTACTTGAGCTAAATGCTGGCTTTTCCACAGAACACAATTTACACAAAAACCAATTAATCACCCTCACCAACATTCTCTCTTTTTAAAGACAAAAAATCTTTTTATTTATAGCTCTTCTGACAAGCATCTTTACATTCTCTTTTTTTATTTTAAAGACAAAAAAATCTTCTATTTATTTCTTATTAGCCTTCTGGTTTGTGTATACTACTGATATTAATTTATCAGTTAAACACTTTTTAGTCTTATGACTGTACTCTTAGTTAAAAAAAGAAATGGAACAGTCGTTGATTTTGACCGATCTCGTATTGAGAGTGCCATTTCTCGTGCTTATCAAGCCTCTAAAGTGCTTATTGACTTAGTTTCCTTATCTGACCTCGTAGATAGCGTTATTTTAAGTATAGAAGCTAGCTATACGGGCGATTCTGTTCCAGAGGTTGAAGGTATTCAGAACATAGTTGAAAAGGCTATTGCTGATAAGGGTGATTTTGAGGTTGCTAAAGCTTATATTTTGTATCGAGAAGAGCGTACTAAAGAGCGTAAAAGAGATATTTTCAAAAAAAGAATTCATCTTAAGCCCTATGAATATCCTGAGCTTTATGAGTATGTAAGTGCTATACGTCATTCGTACTGGATTCACACAGAGTTTAACTTTGTAGGTGATGTTCAAAACTTCAAGGTTAATGTTGATGAAAAGGAGAGAAGTGTTATCAAGAACGCCATGCTAGCTATCGCTCAGATAGAAGTAGCAGTTAAAACTTTTTGGGGTGACATATATAAGAAGATGCCAAAGCCAGAGGTTGGGGCTGTAGGAGCTACTTTTGCAGAGAGTGAGGTTCGCCACACAGATGCCTATTCTCATCTTCTAGAAATACTTGGGTTAAACGATGCCTTTAAGACCATTGGAGAAGTTCCAGCCTTGATGCGAAGAGTTAATTACCTAGAGAGATCTTTAGCCAACGCACGCAGTGAAGACAATCGGGATTACAGCCAATCTGTCTTATTGTTTTCTTTATTTATTGAGCATGTTTCTTTGTTCTCTCAGTTTTTGGTGATTATGTCCTTCAATAAATACAAGAATTTGTTTAAGGGTATTTCAAACGCAGTTGAGGCTACTTCAAAAGAAGAGCAGATACATGGGCTCTTTGGTATAGACCTTATAAACATCATCAAAGAAGAACATCCCGAATGGTTTGATGCTTTGTTTGAAGAACAGATCCTAGGATTGTGCGAAGAAGCGTTTGAGTCAGAAAAGGAGGTTGTGGACTGGATTTTTGAAAAAGGTGAGATTGATTTTCTCCCTAAGGCCGTAGTAGTAGAGTTCATTAAACAGAGATTCAATAATTCTTTACAAAGTATAGGTATACGTAAAATCTTTGATACGGATCCCGAACTTCTTAAAGAATCAGATTGGTTTTATGATGAAGTTATAGCAACCAAACACGGAGACTTCTTCAATAAAAAATCCATAAATTACAACAAAAAAAGTAAAAGCATTACTAGTGACGATCTTTTTTAGTAGATATTATAAAGAGTGAAAAAAGCATGTATTGGTTAAATGAAAATAGTAGAAAATTTTTAGCAAAAGGCTACCTGATGAATGGTCAGGCAGCTGAATATCGTATTCGTGAGATAGCGGAAAATGCAGAGAAAAGACTCGGTAAACCAGGTTTTGCTGATAAATTTTACAACTACATGTCAAAGGGTTATTACTCTTTAGCTACACCTATCTGGGCTAACTATGGGCATACTAGAGGGCTTCCTATTAGTTGTTTTGGAAGTTATGTTGCTGATGATATGAGTCGCATACTCTACACACACGCAGAAGTAGGTATGATGACAAAGTATGGTGGAGGAACTTCTGCTTATTTTGGAGGGCTTCGACCTCGAGGTTCTGTTATTAAGGACAACGGTCACTCTTCTGGGTCTGTTCATTTTATGGAACTTTTTGATGGTCTTATCAATATTGTTAGTCAGGGTACTGTAAGGCGAGGTCACTGTGCCCCTTATCTTCCTGTAGAGCATGGTGATATAGAAGAATTTTTAAATATTGGTAAAGAAGGTCACCCTATTCAAGAATCAACTTACGCTGTAACAGTAGGAGACAAATGGCTTAAAGAAATGATCGATGGAGATGTAGAAAAGCGCAAGATTTGGGCAAAGATCATTCAGCGTCGTACAGAAATAGGTTACCCATATATACTTTTTAGTGATACGGTTAATAACAACACTGTTGATGTTTATAAGGACAAGGGTATGAAGATTTATGGTAGTAATCTTTGTTCTGAAATTTGTTTGCCTACAAGCGATGACCTTTCTTTTGTTTGCTGTCTTTCTTCTATCAACCTCAGACACTATTATGAGTGGAAAGATACAGATGCTGTAGAGACTCTAACAATGTTCCTCGATACTGTTATTGGTGAGTTTGTAGAAAGACTAGAGTCTATGCGAGATAGTGAAGACCCTCAAAAACAATCAGCGTTTTACTTCATGCAAAGAGCTCACAAGTTTGCTAAAGAACATCGAGCGCTAGGACTTGGAGTTTTAGGCTGGCACACATTCCTCCAAGAAAACAATATTGCTTTTGAAAGTCCTGATGCTCGAATCCTAAATGATGAAATATTTAAACTAATCAAAGATAAGGCTTACAAGGCTTCAGAAGAGATGGCCAAAGAATATGGAGAACCAGAAGTTTTAAAAGGCTATGGTAGACGTAACACTACTTTATTAGCTATCGCTCCAACGACATCTAGTGCATTTATTTTGGGTCAGGTTTCCCAAGGTATAGAGCCTTTCATGTCAAACATTTTCGTTAAGGATGTAGATAAGATGAAGGTAACACTTAGAAATCCAGTCCTTGAAAAACTTCTTGAAGAAAAGGGTCAGAACAACTCTGATGTTTGGTCAAGTATTAGAGACAACGATGGCTCAGTTCAACACTTAGACTTTTTAACAGAGCATGAAAAGAAAGTCTTTAGAACATTCAGCGAGATAGATCAAAATGCCATTATTGATCAAGCAGCTGACAGACAAAGATATATTGATCAAGCTCAGTCACTAAACATCATGATTGATCCAAACATTTCTGCTAAAGATTTAAACTCACTATATTTATATGCTTGGGAGAAGGGAATCAAAACTCTCTACTATCAGCACTCTATGAATGCTGCTCAACAGTTCGGACGCAAGAAGCTTCAAGAACAGGAATCAAAGAAGCCAAAGGTTCAAGTTACTGTAGTAGAGGACAATATCTGTATAGGCTGCGAAGCTTAAGTATTATAAAAGTATATTTATAAATAAAAAGAATCCAAAAGGATTCTTTTTATTTCGGAGTTCCTGTTTTTAAGAAATCTGAGAGTCTTGTTTTTATTGCACTTTTTATCAAATAAGTTATAGTAACTTTGTTGTACCGAATGATCGAGCTTCTTTAGCAATAAGGAAGTTAGGAAAGTCCGAACACATAACGATTTAATTCGTACAGGTAGCGGGTAATGCCCGTCGTG
>JBDHUQ010000043.1:0-4145 GCA_039809205.1 Minisyncoccia bacterium
GAAAAGGTTATCAACCTTGAATCCAAAAAAACAAAAAGGATTGAGAAAATCCTCAATTCTGTTGCACTATATCCTGTAAACCCTGACTCAGCTTGTACCCAAATGTATCGTCTATATGGACTGCGTAGTAACATATACCCGCATCCAGAAATTATGGCCAAGCTAAAAGATCTAATAAGAAAATATTCACCAAAAGTCTTATTGCTTTTAAAATCACAAAGTTCTCCTACTTTATTTAAGATTTAATTTTTCTAAGGCACTCTGTGCCTTTTTTTATCCCTAAATACAAAAACACCACTCTTTTGAAGTGGTGTTTTTGCTTTATAAATAAAATCCAACATTTAGTTTATTGATCTCCGATTTTGTCCATAACAGCCATAACCTCCTTAGCATAAGTTGGAACTACACTAGGCGGGTTATATGTTTCAAGGATGTCCTTAACACTTTTATTGCCGTAGAAGCGAGCCGTCTTAGGGTTTTTACCACCTAAGTTCATCGCAACTACTTCAATAGCATGATCATAGCTTTTAAAGCTGATTTTACATGAGCCGAAACCAAAGACACTATATGAAGCTTTTTTACATCCATATTTGCCTCCAGTAGATTCGCGAACCGCAATTGCTGGTATAAGTCGCCAATCAGGAACCTCATTTTTTTCAGCCTCAAGAACCATTTTCATACCATAACCTTCAAGTGGCATATTACCACTTGCAAAGTAAGCATCAATTTGGGCAGCTTTTTCCTCTCTTTCCATTTGGAGGGCTTTTTCGCTTGCTGATAGAGCTTGATCGTCCGTATTATTTGCTACAAACTGGTCTACTCCTGCTGTAAAGGCAGATAGAGAAAGGCTGGTAGCAATCATAGGAATAACGATAAATGAACGGAGTATTGAATTTGTTTTTATTGAACTCATATTTTCCGGTTTAGCTCCGGAGGAACTTCATTTCTGTATTTTTTCTTCATATTTAGACACTCTGGTCTTTTTTAGAAGAGAAAATCCGTTAACTAAAAGTCAACGGATTAACATTTATATATTAGCACAAACGACTATTTTTGTCAATGGTTATACAATGAAAAAAGTTAGTGTCAAATATAAAAAAGCCTTACAAAATAAGGCTTTTTTATACTACACTTGTTGACATTTCACCTCAAATATTGCCATATAGGGCTATATTTAAAGGGTTTTTTGAAGATTAGCTATTTTTGGTCTGAAATCCCAGAAACCATTGATATTACTTGCTCTTTTAGCCGCTCTTCCATTTCCTTAAACAGTCTGGTTGCCTCTTTCTTATATTCAACCAATGGCTCTCTTTGACCATAAGCCCGAAGGCCTACCGCCTGACGCATGTGCTCAAGAGTATCTATATGTTCAACCCAAAGAGTATCAGTAGTATAAAGAATTATACGGCGAATGTTCTCCCAAAGAGTAGCCTCTCCGATGGTTTTAGTCTTATTGGAAATCAGGGATTCTAGTTCTCCTTTTTCACCAAGATCAAAGAAAACACTTTTTACATGCTCCATATCCCCTTCTACCATCGCTCTTCTTCGACCATAAACTATACTGCGCTGAAAAGATAGGACCGTATCGTATTCTAATGTGTGCTTTCGAGCATCAAAATGGAAACCTTCGATTTTCTTCTGAGCACTCTCTAGTGCTGAAGAGACAAGTCTGTGGGTAATAGGTTGATCAGCAGGTACCCCCAAACGCTTCATCATACTTTTTATTCTGTCAGAACCAAAAACTCTCATAAGCTCATCTTCAAGAGAAACATAAAACTGCGTCTCGCCAGGGTCGCCTTGTCTTCCAGCACGCCCACGAAGCTGATTGTCTATACGACGAGCTTCATGCCTTTCTGTACCGATAACAAAAAGTCCTCCTAGGTTTCTAACTTCTTCTTGAACTTCTGGTGTTGATGGGTTACCTCCTAGAATAATGTCCACTCCTCGGCCAGCCATGTTTGTAGCTATAACAACAGAACCTTTTCTACCAGCCTGAGCGGTAATAGAACCTTCTTGTTCGTGATTTTTAGCATTTAGAACTTGGTGTGGGATGCCTGAACGTTTTAAATATGCAGATAAAAGTTCATTTTTCTCAACAGAAACAGTACCAATAAGAACAGGTTGGCCCTTTTGATTAAGCTCCTTAACCTTTTTGGCAATAGCTTCAAACTTTCCCTCTTCAGTCATAAAAATGAGATCGTTATTGTCCTTACGCTTAGAATCCCGGTGGGTAGGCACGGTCACCACTGGTAAGGCATAAACTTTCATAAACTCTTCTTCTGAAGTTTTAGCTGTTCCGGTCATACCTGAGAGTTTTTCATAGAATTTAAAGTAGTTTTGGTAAGTGATAGAAGCCACAGAACGTGTTTCTTGTTCTATTTTTACCCCTTCTTTAGCCTCAATAGCTTGGTGTAACCCTTCACTCCAACGACGACCTGGTTGCATGCGTCCTGTAAATGGATCAACTATTATCACCTCTCCATCTTTAACTACATAGTCCTTATCTTTGGTAAATAGAGCCTTAGCACGAATAGCAGTCTCAACATAGTGAACATACTTTACACTTTCTTGGGTATACATGTCTTTAATTCCGAGAAGTTTTTCTACTTTAGTTATACCGTCATCTGTAAGACTAATAGCTCTTTGCTTCTCATCAACTGTATAATCAACATCTTTTTCTAAACTCTTAGCAACGTCCGTAACGGTTTTATATAAAGCTTCAGAGTCGGCAACTGCAGAAGAAATAATAAGAGGAGTACGAGACTCGTCTATTAAAATAGAGTCAACTTCATCTACAACGGCATAGCTATGGCCTCTTTGTTTGAGTTCTTCTTTAGTCTGAACCAAGTTATCTCTAATATAATCAAATCCAAATTCGCTGTTTGTTCCATAGGTGATATCAGCAGAATAAGCTTCTTTGCGAGAACAAGGACGCAAGAATTCTCGAACAACCTTGAAAGATCCTTCGGCATCACGCTCACTATCATACTCCTTGTGAGTAGGGTCATACATGAAAGAAGTGTCTTGACCGTTGATAACTGAAACAGAGAGCCCAAGAAAATCATAAATCTGCCCCATCCATGTAGCATCTCGACGTGCAAGGTAATCATTCACAGTAACAACATGTACGCCTTTGCCTGAAAGAGCGTTTAGCGAGACAGGAAGTGTTGCAACCAACGTCTTTCCTTCTCCAGTTCTCATTTCAGCAATCTTGCCATCGTGAAGAACCATACCTCCAATAAGCTGAACATCGTAGTGACGCTTGCCACTAACTCTTTTTGAAGCTTCTCGAACCAATGCAAAAGTATAAGGCAAGATTGAGTCAAGCGACTCACCTTTCTGTACTCTCTCTTTGAGTTTTCCTATTTCAATAGGAAAGTCAGTATCAGCTAGTTTTGAAACCTCTGCTTCTAAGACGTTGATTTGAGCAACGCGACCCTTGTATTTGCTTATTTGCCCTTTATCAAAAAGGTTTTGTAGAAATGAAGCCATAAGAACCACATTTTAACACAAAATAGACCTTTTTTCTAGCTTAAAATTAGAAGCAACAAAACCCGGTTGCCCGGGCTTTGTTGTAAGTGGAAAGAGAGTTTTGAAAAAGAATTAAATCTTCTTTTTCTTTGAAGCCTTCTTAGAAGACTTCTTTGCTGCCTTCTTAGCTACTTTCTTTTTTGCTGCTTTCTTTTTTGCTGCCATAAAAGTATTTTAGAATTTATTTTTTTAATTGTGATGGTCGACCAGTGAATTGTGATTACGCGTTATCATCACATACAATAATTATCTCGCGTATAAACTGCACATGCAATATTTTTTTGTAAAAACTGTGGATAACTTTTTTATTTTTGAAAAAGTTTTTTAAAAAATATTTTTTATTTTATTTTTTTTGTAAAAAGTTTTTTAAAAAATATTTATTTAAAAATTAAAAACAAAAAAATCCGCGATTAGCGGATCTTCTTGATGTTGTTGTACTCATAAGCCGAATTCTGTTTTAGTGATCATTTATCTAGGAGTGATATTGCTATCACCCTCAAGCGACACTCTAGCTTGCGCTAGCACGGTCTTGCACACGGATAGGCATTTAGCCGTTTCAGCCGAACTAAATCGGATCGTTTCTGTTCGCAGCCCTATGGTTACCCACGACGGGC
>JBDHUQ010000044.1:0-4137 GCA_039809205.1 Minisyncoccia bacterium
ATGGTTATAATGCTCTTCAGCTCGGAAGTGATGATCAGAAAGTTTCTCGTGTTTCAAAAGCTCTCTCAACTTCTCTTGGTGGCAAGGCTTTTAAAATCTTAGAAGAGGTTCGTCTTGAAGAGGCTCCTTCAGTAGAAGTAGGTTCAGAGATAACAGTATCTTCTTTTGAAAAAGGTGACAGTGTTACTGTTACTGGTACTTCAAAATCAAAAGGTTTTCAAGGTGTTGTTAAAAGATATAACTTCAAAGGAGGTCCACGATCTCACGGTCAAAAGCACTCAGAGCGTGAACGAGGTTCTTCAGGTGGAGGACCAGGACGAGCTGGAGGACGTGTGGCTCTCGGTATGCGTATGCCAGGGCGGACAGGTGGAGACACTGTAACTGTTAAGGGTCTCAAAATTGTAGCGGTTGATCCTGCTACTAACACTATTTACATTAGTGGGGCTGTTCCAGGTCGAAGAGATTCAGTTGTAAAGATAATCGCATAATTTTAATAATATGGAAACAAAATCAACTACAACTAAAAAGGCTTCAAAGAAAGTAAACCCAAACTCTCTTTCTGCAACTGTTTATAACCAAAAAGGCTCATCAGCTGGAAGTTTTGATCTACCAGAGTCTGTTTTTGGTGTTAAGTGGAACGCTGACCTTGTTCACCAAGTAGCTATCTCAATGCAGGCTAACAAGAGAAGTGGTACAGCTCACACTAAAGATAGAGGTGAGGTTTCAGGAGGCGGTAAAAAGCCTTGGAAACAAAAAGGTACAGGTCGTGCTCGACACGGTTCAAGTCGAAGCCCTATCTGGGTTGGTGGAGGAGTTACTTTTGGCCCTCGATCTGAAAAAGAATACTCACAAAAAATCAACAAAAAGATGCGTTCAAAAGCTCTATTTAGTGTACTTTCAAAGAAGCTCTCTCTAGGTAAGGTTCTTTTGGTTGATACCATCTCTCTATCTGAAATGAAAACTAAATCTGCAGTAGACGTTATTTCATCTCTTGCAAAAATTTCTGGCTTTGAAAAACTAACTTCAAAGAAGCCAACAAATACACTTCTTGCCCTTTCTACCAGTGACCGTGTTATTGAAAAGAGCTTCGCAAATCTCCCTGGGGTAACTGTAGGACTAGCTAAAGACCTAAATGCTCTTAGTGCTATGACTTTTAACCATATTGTTTTGGTTAACCCAAAGGAGACGCTTGCAACCTTAGAAGCAAAGAACAAATAATTTTATGGCTACAAAAAAAGTAACAAAAGAAAACAAAGCAGAAGAAAAGAAGGATACTTCTATTCTACGAAATCCTCGTATTACTGAAAAAGCTGCTAAAACTCAGGCTTACAATGCTTACATTTTTGATGTGTCTCCTTCTGCAACTAAGAGTGAAATAGCAAAGGCTTTTGTAAAACAATATAAGCATAAGCCTGTTAGTGTACGCACTGTTACACAAAAACCAAAAAGTAAATTTCAAAAAGGAATCCTTTCTTTTGGTCCAAAAGGAAAGAAGGCTTATATCAAACTTCCAAAAGGTAAGACTATCGAAGTCATGTAAGAATTTTAAATAAGTTAAAAGATTATGAAAAAATACAGACCAACATCTCCATCAAAACGCAGTGAACAAGGTATTGAATACCGAAAGTTTTTGACCTCCTCAAAACCTCTTAAGGCCCTTACTAAGGGTGGCAAAAGAAGCGTTGGTCGAAACAACCAAGGTCGCATTACCACAGCTCACAAAGGCGGTGGTCACAAGCGTGTTTCTAGAGACATCGATTTTGTATATAACAAAATAAACATTCCAGCTAAAATTGCTTCTGTAGAATATGATCCAAACCGAACAGCTTTCGTTGGTATCGCAGTTTATGCTGACGGTGAAAAGCGTTATGTGGTTTTACCAAAAGGTGTAACAGTTGGGGCTAAATTTATAGTTTCTGAAAAAGCTCCTATTGAGGTTGCGAACCGACTTGCTCTTAAGAATATCCCAGTTGGTACTTTTGTTTACAACGTTGAAATAAAACCAGGTGCTGGAGCTAAGCTTGTCCGAAGTGCTGGAGTATTTGCTCAAGTAGCAGCTCAGTCTGACGGTTACACCAACCTAAAGATGCCTTCAGGCGAAGTTCGAAAGATTTTGGATAACTCTTTTGCTTGCATTGGTTCTGTTTCAAACGAAGAAAGTAAACTTCGAAACTTTGGTAAAGCAGGACGATCACGTTGGAAAGGTATTCGCCCAACAGTTCGCGGTACTGCTATGAACCCGGTAGATCACCCACACGGTGGAGGTGAAGGTGTGCAAGGTGTTGGTCTTCGAAGAGGTCCAAAGACTCGTCATGGTAAGCAAGCATACGGTGTGCGAACTCGAACTCCGAAGAAATACTCAAACGACCTTATTGTTTCAAGACGAAAAGGAAAGAGATAAATCTAAAAAACCACTCCTTTCGGAGTGGTTTTTTGTTCTCCCAGCCAGCCTACTTATTATTGACTTTTTAATAAAAGTATGTATTATTAATTTTGGATCAAAACTAATTTGTACATTTAAAATAATAAATATGGAAATATTAAACCAGGGTTTGCTAAATGCTGGCGTAATAGAAAAAATAAAAAATTATATACGCAGCCAAACAGCAAACACAGAAACAGCAATCCTGAAAGGGTTGCAGCTTCGAATGCTTGAAGCCATTCTTAACTTTTTAGTTCCAGGAAATAAAGAAGGGTACATTGTTGCCCCGACTGGTTTTGGTAAGACTGTGTTAATAACGCAGTTATTAAAAGCTATTGATGAGCCAGCTTATATATTGGTTCCTCGAAAGGCTCTACTACATCAGACAGCTTCGGAGTTTGGAAGATTTGCCGAAGATTTGGATGTCGGTTTTATTTATGGGTTGTTGAAAGAATTCAACAAAAATATCACTATAATCACGTACGAATCATTTGTAAGACAAACGGCCAAAGGAAAGTTAAATAAGAATATTAAATATCTTATCCTTGATGAGCCTCACACCTGTCTTACAGACAAACGTATGGAAGCTGTTCGACAGTACGAACAAGCAATTAAGCTTGGCTTCACTGCTTCTCCGTACTATTCTGACGAAAAGAAGGTTTCCAATCTGTTACCAGTAGAAATATTATCGGTAACTGTTCCTGAAGCTGTAGAAGAGGGATTTCTTTGTCCCTTCATGGTAATAATTGCAGAAACAGATACTGACATTAGCAAAGTGAAGGTAATTGGCGGAGATTATAGTAGTAAGGATTTGTCAGAGGTAGTAAATATTGACTCAAGAAACAGAGCTGCATTAAAACTGTATCAAACAGTGCCCGCATTTTGGAATCACAGTGCTTTTATTCATTGTGCGAGTATTGCTCATGCAGACAGCGTGGCGAAACTTTTTCAGGATATTGGGATTAGCGCATCAGCGGTTCATTCAGATCTTGAAGATACCGAAATTGACAACATACTGTATGATTTTAAGGCAGGAAAAACAAAAATAATCTGCAATGTGGATATGGTAACTACGGGTTTTGATGCTCCTCTGGCGTCTATTTGTTTTAACTTGAGGCCAACGAAATCAGTTGTTGTAGCAACCCAAAGAGTCAGAAATTTAAGAATCGATCCTCTTAATCATAAGAAGTTTGCTTATGTTGTTGACTTCTTTGACCAAACAGGACGAGGAAAAGGCCAGCCTATATGTTATGCTGATATCATAAAGCAGACATTTGTTGTTCCCGAACGACTCAAGCATCTTTTTCCAAAAGAAAAAATGGAAAAAATGCTTGTTCCTAAATTAAAGATAAATAACCTGAAGGTGCATACTTCATATAAGAAGGTACTTAAGGTTATTGCCAAAAGAAAGGCTCTGGCTCAGCAGGTCTATATTCCATACGAAAAATGGGTACTACAAGTCAGGAAAAGTGGTATTACTTCTGGCAATGAGTATGCCAAGGTATATAAAAATTTTTCTGGCTGGCCCTGTGTTCCGGGTTTGATTTACACCTTGTTTCCTGGATGGTCCAAGTTCTTTTCGCGACCTGAAAGAATTAATAAGGCCAAAGATTTGCCCTATGCAAAATGGAAAGAGGAAGTAATGAAGCTTGGAATTACAGGAATAGAAGAATATAAGGAGCACTTAAGAGCCAATCCCCATTGGCCAAACTGGC
>JBDHUQ010000045.1:0-3939 GCA_039809205.1 Minisyncoccia bacterium
TTAAATATGAAACAATAATAAAACTAATAATGTCCATCAAAATCTAAGAGCTCATCTTACCACTCTCTACTATGTTCCAGTTGTGAATTTGATTTGGATATTTCCAAGCTCCTAAAAATGTTGAAACATTTTCAGCAATCCATACAAAAAAACCAATTAATATAAAAGATATAGTAAGCGGAAGAGAGCGCCGTTTGCTAGTGACTGTAAAATAAACCTTAGTGTCCCAAAATAAAATGAAAACAAATAATATTAAAACATATCGTAAGTCTGGTAAATAATGATGAGTAAAGAAATTTATATATATAAAGGTACAAAGTATAATACTCAAATTATAATTTCTGAAATTAACAATTTCTAGTTTCATAACCCTCCAAGCTTGAGCGATGTAGCTTCCAACTGCGGCATACATAAAACCGCTATATAAAGGAACATTAAATAATTTAAA
The DNA here is from genome assembly GCA_039809205.1 of Minisyncoccia bacterium. Taxonomy (GTDB): domain Bacteria; phylum Patescibacteriota; class Minisyncoccia; order Phycocordibacterales; family UBA9973; genus UBA4124. The sequence continues at coordinate 449 of JBDHUQ010000045.1, forward strand.
TATTCCTGCTTCAGGGTAATTCCAAGATCCAATTATTGGATTTGTTTTGAATACTTCAAGCATAAAGCCAATTATGTGGAATAAGAAAATGACCCTTACTTCATCTAGGGTTTCTATTTTAGTCACATAAAGAATAGACTGTAAAATTAGTGAAGATAAAAATATAAAGTCATATCTAGCAAGGCCTGGAATATGGATATGATTTGAAGCAAAAAGTAGGGCAAAAAATGATCCTGCAAAAATAGCGCTACGGGCTTGTTTAATACCGAATATTAAAAATTCGTAAAAAAATGATGTTTTTTTCACTTCAGTATAATGTCTTTTGGTGGTGGGAAAGTCAATTAATATAGATTTTTTTGCTACAATATTTTTATGATTAAATATAAAGTTCTAAATGGCACTGTTCACAAATTGCCACAAGATTTTAAAAAGGAAATAGTTTCTAATTCAAAAGTTTTAACTCTTTGGCAGGGTATTACTCCGCTTGCACGCAACGAATGGATTTGCTGGGTGACATCTGGGGCAAGAGCTGAAACCAGAGCAATCAGAATCAAAAAATCAATCTCAAAGATGAGTGGTGGAATGCGTCGCCCGTGCTGTTGGGCTGGTTGTCCGCATCGTTGAAATATTTAAGGATTGTCAAAACAACCAGGATTGCCTGGAGTACTTGCATATTCACCACTTCTTCCACTACTTCCGACACAGTACCATTTTCCTTTATTTAGGTATGTCATGAATGAAAATGAATTACTACAGCCAGTAGTTGTTCCGCTATATAAACGTAGTCCTCCCACAGGATAAATGCCTGGAATATATACAGGATCATCAGCACTATTTTCAATTATTTGGTTACAAATTTCTTGGGCCCTGGAAGCATGCTCACCGGTCGTAAAAGCAGTAGCACACGTATTACTAGATGATATCCAGGTGTTAGGTTGAAGGTTACAGTAGTCTCCATAATCACTATTGTTTATTGCGGCTAAATTAACCAACTGAGCCATTTCTTCTTTTAATTTTGCATCTTTACCTTTATTGCGAGCAGAATTTACGCTCGAAATGATAACACCTGCCAGAATTGCAATTATTGTAATTACCACCATAACTTCGATGAGGGTAAAACCTAGTTGTTTTTTATAATGTTTTTTCATAATTTATGCTTATTGTACAACAAATTTAAACCTAATTATATCTTTCTACTATCATAAGCCCAATGAAGTAGAGCTTGTCTTTGTACACGGCGACATGTAAGTTCTTGGGGACGACAGTTGTATTTGATTTGATAGATATGTCTTTTGATAGCGTTCCATCTTTTGATTTGTCTTTCATCATCAGGGTGTCTTCGGCCCATATAGTATCTACAGTACCATTGGAACCATCCTCTAGGATCATCTTTATGGATCCAACCTTTTTCTTGCCAGACTGATAATGGTTGGCTAGCATTGACCTTAAACAAATTTAGATTTGGGTCATGTTTGTATGAATTTTTTTTCTGGAGTTTTGCTTTACTAAACCAGTTCTTTGGGAATTCTTTAATACAATCTCGCATATAAACTCCACCAAATATTCCCAAGGTCAACATTTGTTTAGGACTAAGAGAAGGTTTAAATTTCGAATCGAAGTTTTTGCCCATAGGTTCTGTTATTTCATAACTATAACCTTTTTGCATTTTGTCGCTAACTTTGACAATTTTTCTTCGCATATTTTTTAGTGGCTCCTATTCTTTAATATATAAACCGCCGTCTTTGTCTAGTTTATATATATTTTTTATCATATCCGCTGTCATTTCTTTAATTATATTTCCTGATTGGCTATCAATAGGTCTGTATGCCCAGTGTCGCCCTTTTATAGCTGATCCTGTGGCCGGGTTTTTATCTCCTCTCTTGTACATAGGAACAGCAGATTCAAAAATATAATTATCCGAATTTTCCCTGGCATAAGACAGGTCGGGTGTGCCCTTATCAAAAGAAGGAAATGATGTTGGTCTGTGTCCTATATCAAAACCTTTCACAATTTTTGAATCTGTTCCATCAGGAGAACTTCTAACGAAACCTGTTTTTAGAAAATCCTCAAATCCTTTTTCATCTACTATTCTGTAGAAGTTATTTTCATCAAATATATGGTTTTCTAGCTTAAGCCAGCTTATGTCTTTTTCGATATTATTTTCCTTTGATTCTGATGCTTCTTCTGATGAGTTTGGTCCTATAGATTCTTCTAAGTTCATTGGTAGATTATACCAAACCTTGCGTTATAAACAGTCTTTTAATCACTAAAATATATAAGAAGCTATACACAATCATTGACTAATTCTTAGATAAGAGTTGCTATAGCAATTTTAAATTCAAACTTAAAATAGAGAGATTTTTTAAAAAAGTACTAATTTTCTAAGTTCTGTATAGCACTCGCATGGTTTTCATAAAAACAGATATAATGTATAAATGCATAAAAGAGTCGGTATCGGCAAAATAATTTTTTATATACTATCGTTTGGCATTTGTATTTTTGCGGTCGTCTATTTTTCAGAAATAAAAGAAACAACTTCGCTCTATAAAGAAATTACTCCTATTTGGCTTGTCGTTGCAATGCTTGCTCAATTCGGAACCTATTTTGTTACTGCACTTATATACAAGCGACTACTAAAATTTCCAGCATTTAACGTAAGGGTTAAAACTTCAGTACTTATTCGCTCAAGTATCGTATCCCTATCTATTAACCAAACAATTCCTAGTGCTGGACTAAGTGGGAATGTTTTTATTCTCCAGGTGCTAAAAAAGGTTGGGCTTACTATCGAAAGTTCTGTCACACTTATTTTGCTAGAACTTATCTCTTTTTATACCGCAATTATAATGCTTATTGGTGTGCTTATTGTTATTGCTATTGGATATATCAAAACCCCAACATCCGTTCTAATTATTTTGGGTACTGGAATTCTTATATATACCGTTTTTCTTAGTGTAGTTATTTTTGCTGGAAGGAAGGGGTTTATTTCAATGATTGTGAGGAGGTTATTGGCGAGTCGTTTATTTACAAAGCAATTAGAAAAAGCTTCTTTGGAACAGTTAGATTTTTCTAGCCTAACAGAAACACCATGGAGTATGTTTTCTAATCATAAACTTAGGTCATTTTGGCTAATATTGTTGCAGTGGTGCGTTATCGGTTGTGATGTATTTACCGTTTGGGCATTATTTTTTGGTTTAGGTTTACCTACCTCACCTTTAACAGTTGCTCTCGGGTTTCTAATGACTCGTATTGTTACGTTGTTGCCAATTTCACCAGGGGCACTTATTGTGTATGAAGGTGGGATGACGTTTTTTTATACTATGTTGTCTATACCTGCTCATCTGGCCCTGGTAACAACTATATTGTATCGAGGATTATCTTTTTGGCTTCCAATACCAATCGGGTTGTTGTTGTATAAAAAGAGTGAATTATCTGCTCTACGTATGGAGCGTAATAGAAAATAAGTTAAAAGTAACAACTCATATTTTTTATAG
>JBDHUQ010000046.1:0-3879 GCA_039809205.1 Minisyncoccia bacterium
AGTCCGTATAGAGACGTGCTCTATACGTAAAGCATGATTGTAGGATAGCTCCAGTCGAAACCAAGGCGTCCTGCGCCTACACTTAGAACCGGAGGCTGACTGCTTAGAGATTTGTGTCTTCTTGATGTAAAATGCACTAAGGTTAGTGCAAAATATTTCTTAAAATCATCATAGCACAATCAATAAAATATGTCAAGCATATCCCCTGACGAACAATTTAGCGACAATATTCTACGTCCAACATCTTTTTCGGACTATGTCGGACAAGAGCACATCAAAAAAAATTTGAGTGTTCTTCTCGGAGCAGCAAAAGAGCGTGGCCACAGCCCAGAACATGTACTTTTTTATGGGCCACCAGGATTAGGGAAGACTACTTTAGCCCACGTGATTGCTAAAGAGCTCGGTGCTAACATAAAAATTACTTCAGGTCCTTCTATAGAGCGTGTTGGAGACCTTGCTGCTATTCTTACAAACCTTCAGCCAGGAGACATGCTTTTTATAGACGAGATACATAGACTAAACAAAGCCATAGAGGAAGTGCTCTACCCTGTCATGGAAACAGGCAAGCTCGATATTATGATTGGCAAAGGACCATCAGCACGAACTGTGCAACTCGATCTTCCAGCCTTCACCCTTTTGGGAGCTACGACACGCTTTGGGATGCTCTCTGCCCCACTGCGCTCACGTTTCTCTGGTGGAACTTTTAGACTTGAATTTTATACTCCTAATGAAATAGGAAAAATTCTGGATCGAAGTGCTTCTATACTAAATATCAATCTACCTGACGAGGCTAAAGAAAATATTGCTATAAGAAGTCGCCAGACTCCAAGAATTGCTAATTACTTGCTTCGTAGGGTTCGCGATTATGCTCAAATGCATAAAAGTGAAATAAATGAAGGCTCTGTATCAGAGGCCTTTAAAATGTTGGGCCTTGATGAATACGGACTAGATGGACAAGACATGACTTTTCTCAAGGTTTTGTTTGAGAAATTTGGTGGTGGACCAGTAGGCATCAAGAATATTGCGACTGCTATGGGCGAAGATGAAGGTACGGTTGAGGATGTCGTTGAGCCATACCTCATCCAGCTTGGCTTTCTTGAGCGTACTTCTCGCGGTCGAGTTATTACAGAAAAGGGTAAAGAATACCTATCAAAGTAAATGGGACAAATAATTGCCATCGATCCTGGGTACGATCGTTGTGGTGTTGCTATCTTGTCAGAAGAAGTGGGAAAAACAGAAGTTGTTTTTTCTACTTGTATAACAACTGACAAATCACAGGATCAGTATTTACGTCTCTCTTATATTTTTAAACAAATAGAAGAATTGCTTAAAAAATATAATCCAAAATATTTAGTTCTAGAGTCTCTTTTCTTTTCTATAAACAAAAAGACCGCTATTAAAGTTGCAGAGGCTCGAGGTGCCATCTTGGCCCTAGCTGGTTTACATAACCTAGAAGTTGTTGAAGTTTCTCCATCAGAAGTTAAGGTGGCGATGACTGGAAATGGAAATGCTGCAAAAGAGCAAGTAGAAAAAATGGTCAGACTAACAGTAAAAATAGATAATGGGGCTAAGCTTGATGATGAGATAGATGCTATTGCCCTAGGGATAACATCAGTCCAAAAAATAAAGCTAGAAAATACTAAAAAAAGGCTTGCCAAGTAAAACGTATTTTGATACAACTTATTGCATTATAAAGTAGTAAAATTTCGTAAAATATGGATTTTGATACAAGCGAATCAGTAAATGAAGAAGAGTTAGCCTCTTTAGATTTGAAAAAGAAGGATGATTCTGATTTAGACGTTGATGACGAAGAGGAATCAATAGAGGGCGACGATACCCCTCTAGAAGAGACTGTTGAAGATAGTGGAATATTTGGGGATGATAGAGAACTAGAAGAGTATATGTTGCAAGATAAGTACGAAGATTCATATTAAAATTTATAAATAAACAGCCACATGGTGGCTGTTTATTATTTTCTAAGATTTCTTTTTTCTACACACCTTTCACACGCACAACCTTTTGGCTTTATATGTTCATCAAAATATTCTTTCCCATAGTCATAATTTAACTCTTCTCCTGGAGATATATTTTTTATAGCTGATATAAAGACTCTACCTCTTATGGTGTCTGCTTCACAATTTGGCCTACAAGAATGATTTATGTATCTGGCTATATTACTTCTAGTTGTACCATCTATGTGCCTGTTAGCAGATGTTTGAAAAAGATATTTTCCTCCACGCTTGTTAGCTTCTTTGTTGTCTATAACTTCTCCGACATACTCAATAATGCAACTGCCTTTTTTGATAGGAACCTTGGCAAAAAGACCCAGGCCATTTACACCCCGTTTTGTTGCTAGGTCTTGTGGATACTTATATAAAGGAATATTTTTAGACACAGATTTATTTTTCATGAGCAGTCATTTTAACACAACTAAAGCATCCATTTAGCATAAATCCCTGTTGTTAATATTTTTTCACTATCTTTTTGTTTAATACCTACGTCCCCATAAGTAATCTTTCCTAAAGGGGAAAGGTTTGTCAGAAGTTCTGCAAAAGTACGCGCACTATAGCCAGAAGCATATCCGTTTAAGATTACAAGACGAGCCCTAGGAGAGAGTATTTGAGGGATAAGAGACAAAAGCTCAGAGAGTGACTCCTCTATCTTCCAAACCTCCCCTTTTGGCCCCCGACCAAAAGCTGGTGGATCCATAATTATCACCTCAAACTTTTCTTCTCTTTGAATAAGTCTTTTAACATATCGAATAGTATCCTCACAAACAGTTCTAATTGAATCATTTGGCAGACCCGAAAGTGTCATATTTTCTTTTACAGTAGCAATTGTAGTTTTGGATGCATCTATATGAGTAACTTCCATACCAGAGAGTGCTGCAGCAATGCTTGCAGCACCTGTATAGCCAAAAAGGTTTAACATCTTAAGACCTTTGTTTTTACTACCTAGATTTCTAATCTCATCCCACTGTTGCGAATGTTCGGGGAACACACCCAAGTGTTTGAAACCCTTAAAAGAAAGTTCTAGTTTTATATCCTTATATGAAAAAACCCAGCTCTCTGGTAAGCCTTTTTCCAGACGCCATCTCTCACCTCTCTGCGCCCAAGCAAATTGAGCTTGCGAGGTGTTCCAAATATTAGGATTTAGTTTCTCCCAAAGCACTTGAGGGTCTGGCCGATCGGTAATAACCCCCGCAAAACTCTCTAGCTTTCTTCCGGCGCCAGAATCCAAAAGCTCATAATCTAAAAAACCTGAAATTGTTATATCTTCTCTTTTAATCATTTTTATAAATTTGGTTTAGAGCATTAATAAGCTCTGGGTACTTAAAAACAAAACCCTTATCTAAAATTTTTCTTGGAGAAACCTTCTGGTTTTTTGTTATTTCTTCAAAGAAATCTCCAAACATTTTTTTAGCGATAAAAGATGGAACACTGCCTAGTAATTTTCTTTTTGTTACCCTTGATAGAATTTTCATAAACTCACCGTGTTTAATCGGATAAGGTGAAGAGGCATTGAACTCTCCCTGAAGAGTATTTGTTTCAATAGCAAAAAGGTATGTGTTTATTATATCTTCTTCATGAATCCATGACATCCAAAAATCTTGTTTCTTAAGCTTTAAAAGAAAACCGAGCTTGGCTGTTTTGGTTACTTGAGATAAAAACCCTCCATGTCCGAGCACTGGGGCCGTTCTGATAAAAACTGTCCTTACTCCAAAACCCGATACTTCTTTAGCTACAGATTCCCAATCCTCTACCAGATTAGCTAGAAATCCTTCGCCTCGAGGACAAGACTCATCACAAGAATTATCTCCAGTTTCTCCATAAAAACCGATAGCTGAAGCTGAAATAAAGCAAGAAGGTTTAATTTTGG
>JBDHUQ010000047.1:0-3873 GCA_039809205.1 Minisyncoccia bacterium
ATTGGTTACGATATTAATATCAAAAAAATTCTTGATAAGCGTAACGAACAAATCAATCAAGGAGAGCAAACAAAACTCGAAGAACAAAAAAATCTGACAGAGAACGTAATCCGAGCAAGAAGAAAAGCCGATAAAACTCAAGAAATTGAACTGGCCAAAAAAGAACAAGATGAGGTTACAATTCCCTTAATCAAAGAACAAGCCGAAGCAGCTAAAAAAGCTAATGAGGCTTGGGGCCAAGGCGGGTTAGGAACATTGGTGCTTGGTGATCAAAAACCAGGCCTACTAGTTCAGTCTACTCCGAACACTAAAAAACAAGGAGGTACAAATGCTACTACTTAACTCAACTCCCGGGTTTTGGCAATACTGGCCAGCAGTAATCTTCTTTGGGGCACTGACAATTGTTATGGCCCTCGCCCTCATCTTTTGGTTCATTGAAAGAAAAGAGGATGGCAAAAGAGAAGCTGCTTTGAATCCAAACAGCACAACTCAAAATGCTGCTGAACCAAAGAAACCCTTCTGGCAAAGATTCAAAAAATGGCTTGGTATTAAAGATTCTGATGAAAATGACGTTGAAGAGTATAAAGATAGATATGGCAGTTTCCAAACCATTGGGATAATTTTAGTTGTAATTGCTATCATCTGGATTCTCAGTACTATAAGCTTTCATTTCAGTAGGATTGAGCTTCCTCAATGGTTAAAAGAAACTCTTAAAAATGGATGGTTCTGGGTTGGGTTAGCGGTGTTTATATTACTGATTATATTCGGGTCAAGTTTGTTCAAAAAGAGAAGTAATTGGAATTGGAAATGGCTTTGGATACCAGCACTGGTTCTCATTGTTGGATTTGCACTGCTTAGGTGGGTCATCCCATTTATTGCTGAAAAGCAGTATCGTGCTAATGAAAACAATGTGACAACCGGCACAATAGTGATTAAAGATCCGCTGTTCGACTCTCCGAGGTTAAATCTAAACGGTGAAAATAAAATGCAGAAAGGTCAATTTTTTCAGTTTGAAATTAACTACGATGACCCAAGCATTTCATTTGATCCGAAAGATTCTGAGGTTACAGTACTTTATTGTCAAAAGAAGGAAGATCCTACACGCAAATGGAGGATGTACATTTCTAAAGACAAAGAAGGTAAAAAAGAAGTCAGGTTTTCTCCTCGGGTTCCTTTGGATAAAGCCCTAGTTGGAACTGTCTATATCAAATCTGAAAACAGGGACGCCGTTGTTGTAGTTAGTCAAAAAGAAAATTAGAAAGCTCTTTGTACGAAAACAAAAGCCCCTCTTACGAGGGGCTTTTTTTATTTCTTTGAATCAAAACTTGATATATTTATCTCTTTTAGTGCGGGAGGTTTTAATTTCTGCTCCTTGTTGTTAAGAGTAGCATCTATACCAAAAGTTCTGGTAAGAATAGTTATTATTCCGTAGACACCAACCATAATTACAAGACCGATGATACCCCAAATCATATGATCGTGACCCTTTTTGCGACCATCAGGAGAGTTGGCACTTCTGATGTACTCCATTACTCCCCATAGAAAAACTACAAAGGCAACAATGAAAGCGAACTGAATCAGTGGGTTAAGTATAGTCCTGTTGATATCAAAGACTATGCTATCAAAGCTTTTAGCGTAAGCAATGGTTGGAAACATGAAAGAATAGTTACAACGTGGAGGGTTTAGATTTGAGTCATACCTCATGCCTGGAGGACAAGGCACATTGATATTTGCATTGTTACCAGTTGTTACTCCAAAAGTAGTCGCGATTAGCTTAACAATACCCCAAACAGCAACGATCACAAACAAACCTATGATGCCACGAACCATTGCTTTTTTCTTTTCATCTGCATCCTTAGCTTCTTTAGCTCTTATATAACCTATAACAGTCCAGATGAAGTACAAAGTAGCAGCAATCATCAAAAATGTTGTCGCTTGTTGACCAAACTTAAGAAGTTTATCTACCCAAGTATCAATATATCCAGTATCTGGAGCTCCTTGTATCTGAGCTAATACAACTACTGGAGTAGCTATAAAAGCAAGGAATGACATAACAATTTTTTTCATAAAATCAAAAATTTAAATTAACCTTAATTTACTATTAATAAATACGCTTATAAGTATAGCATAGCTAGACTATTTACAAGGGTTTTTTGGGTCAGTAGTCAAACAGTCTGTTTGGAGCTGTGGGACAGTATTACCCAAGCCAAAGGTAGTAGTAACGATGCGTACTATCCCCCAAACTGCTACCATAACAGTGAGTCCTATGATGCCATAATATATAAACTTTTTACTCTCTTCTCTCTTTTTTTCATTGTCAGCATTTCTGATGTAACCAACCATACCCCAGAGGAAGAATAGAAAAGCAAGCGTAAAAATAAGAGGAACTATAGCTGCCCCAATAATACACTTAAGCCAAACCAAAATATCAAGTAGTGAATCAAAAGATATAAGGTCACAAGAGTCTAGTATTGGTGAACTAGATTGAGGTGTCGGGGCAATAGTTCCTGGATTTGTTCCACTGTTAGTTGGGTTAGTATTTGGGGTACCACTACCTACTGTTCCTGGGGTTTGAGAGTTTATATAGTTATCACATCTTTGAGCCAAATTAGGATCATTGAAAGTAAGACTTGCTGTGCAACATCTCTGGTAGTTACTAGAGCCTATTAAAGCACACTGATTTTGCGGAGTCCCCTGTGCACTAGCAAATGTAATCCCTAAAAATAAAACTAATATATTTGTATAAAACAGTATTTTTTTCATATTTTAACCAGTAACAGAGTTAACAGTACCAATAATAATGTTAGTAATAGTCCAAGCACCAAGAATAAGGAGTGTTCCTATCACAGTATACCAAAACATTTTTTTGGCAGTCTTAATCTTATCTGGATTCCCTCTAGCTAAAATAAAGCTAAGCCCGCTCCATATAAAGAACACAACTATAAAAGGCATAGCAATCCGGAGAACGGCATTCATAAACAATTCTATTGCTCCTTCAATACTATCAACCTTAAGAGGATTGTTTAGACGGACCTGAAGATTAAAGTCTGTAGCATTTGAAGCTGGTGCAACAGCGGTAGGACACTGCGTGGCTCCATTCTCACATTTTGCCCCATTTATACACTGGGGGTCTTTATCTACTTTTTTTCCATCTATTATTCCCCCACCGGTATCAATGAGCTTATCTCCATCATTATCAAAACCGTCATTACACTGCGAAACAGGAGGATTGATATCCCCACCGCTTTTTGGAGGATCAATCTGAGCAAAAGTTGGAGTAATAAAAATAACAGACAATACAATAACTAAGGCGGTTGTTTTTAATTTCATATATATACTAATTATATCACTATTCTAAAAACTGGAGAGCACTGTCATCATCCTTAACTAGTACAGTCATAATAACTTTAACAATTAGCCATGAGCATAAAACTAGAAGCATACCTATAAGAATATTAAAAATCATCTTCTTTAGATTAACAATCTTTTTTGGATCACCTTGAGCCATGATGTATTTAAATCCAGTATACATAAAAAGAAAAACTACAATGGGAACAAAAAGTTTTGTTATAAGAAAAACGATAAGGTTGTTTATAGTTTTCAAAACATCAGAAAAAGTACAGAAGTTGTAGCAAGAAATTATTTGTGAATTTGAGATATCAGCTTTTTCTGTTCCCTCCGGAGCTATACAAGAAGGATCTGGTTCAAGATCAAGTACGCCGTCTCCATCTGTATCAACACCATAGTAATCAGCCTTACCATCTGATGGTACGGAGTTATCTATGCCATCCTTACAAGTGCCATCTCCTGTTTCTTTTGGCTCTTTATTTTGAGCATAAACACTAGTAGAAACAAAGCTGGCCTGTAAAACAA
>JBDHUQ010000048.1:0-3756 GCA_039809205.1 Minisyncoccia bacterium
TTCTAGATATCATGCTTTCAAAAAAAGATGGGCTAGCTGTTTGCAGAGAATTAAGGGAGCATCAAATTCATACTCCAATAATTATGCTTACAGCAAAAGGTACCCTAGAAGATAGGGTGGAAGGGCTTAATGCTGGTGCTGATGATTATCTTATTAAGCCTTTTGGTTTTAATGAACTATTTGCTCGAATCAGAGCCGTTCTTCGAAGAAGAAAAACTACAGACTCGGATATTATAAAAGTTGCTGACCTGGTTATGGATAAAAAGAAGCATGAAGTTACCCGTGCTGGAAAGGTAATAGATCTTACCCCAAAGGAGTACAAGCTTCTAGATACTCTAATTTCCAATAAAGGGGAGGCTATCAATAGAAAAAAACTAATAGATAGTGCCTGGGGGCCTTCTTTTAAAGAGTCTGGCAATGAACTGAATGTTCACATAAGGTATCTGCGCAAAAAAGTGGATAACCATAAGAGTAAACCTCTTATTCATACGGTTAGAGGTGTCGGTTTTGTAATAAAGGATTAAATTCTTATTTCCTTTAAATTACAAAATTATGTGTTATAGTGCTAAAAACAGTACATGTTATTACAACAAATACACAAACAGGATCAGGTACAAGAGCACAAAAACGTCTTAAGCCAAAGAGCAATAATTACCCTAACCAACAGGTGGGATAAGGTGAACTCTAGTCCTTTTGCCTATATTCCAAATGAGAGAAAGGGAAAAGTTACCCTTCGGGAAGCATTTTTACAAAACAAGCTTCTTGGTGAATTTGCTTCTTCTTACGTTAGGAAATTATTGAGCAGGGCTAGCTATAATCAAAAACTTGACCATTGGACCAACCAGAAATCTTTTTTGTTTGCCGGTTTTGGAAAAGGATATGATTCCAATTTTGTTTCAGAGGCAAATAAGGCAGGCCTAAGAATAGTCTGTATTGATGTTTCCTCGGTTGCCTGTAGAGAAGCTAAGGTTTTTTTTGAAAAAGAATGGGGCAACTTTTCTGCTGAAGCTTTAGTTCAAAAGCCTTTAGTTATTCAGGGTGAAATAAGAACAACCTTACTTGCTCCACACCTTGTTGATTTAGAAATTTTTTCTACCAAGGTTTTCTATTTTTGCCGTACACTAACTTGTTTATCAAAGAGGTCAGCAAAGATAGTACTAGAAAATATAGGCAAGCTTTTTTCAGAAACCTGTGACCCCAAAAAAGAAAAAAGGCTTGTGATTATTTCTGCTATGAAAGATCACAATCCAAACAGGGTAGGTAAAGCAAGTAAACTTTACTTTTTGAACGAAATCTTAGCTTTCTTTAAAAAAGGAGCAGGTCGCGTTGTTGAGGCAACTGATGAGGAAACTCACAGATATTTTGATCAGGTTTACAGTGCTGTTACTATTAAGTGTACCTAAAATGGCGGGATTTTAAGTTCCGTCATTTTTTTATAAAAATTTTATGATATCAGATCAAATTACAATTTTAAATGAAACTACTGTTGAATGCCTTAAAGAGACAGATGAAGTGAAAATAGTAGCCAATTTTACTGATGTTGGCCTCAGTGTTTTGGGGGCTGATTTTGGTTTTGTTTGGCTTAATAATTCAGCTAGCCCTCAACTAGAGCTTGTTTATAAAAGTTCTGGATTGCCTTTTATACCACATAAGCCCAGAAAAAATGGTAGAAATTACACAGCTATTAAAAATAGAAAACCAGATTTTGTCACCGAAACAACTAAAACTCTTGACGCTCAGTATGTGAGCCTGCACATCAAAAGTTTCGTTATTATCCCTCTTACTTATAAGGAAAGTATTTACGGAAGTATGGTTTTTTGTTTCAAAAATACCGAGCTCTTTCCTAGAGAAAAGAAAATACTTACTTATTTTATAGGCAATAGTGTTGCACAAGCTATTACCATAAATAGACTTATCATTAGTGAAAAAGAGGCTCAAAAGAAAGCTTTGCTTTCAAAAAATCTTGAAAGGCAACTTAAAGAAGAAAAGATGAAGATAGAATTTATTGCCAACATCAATCACGAACTTAGAACACCGCTGTCAATAATAAAAGGTAACATTGACTTAGCATTAATAAATAAATCAAAAAGTACAAAATCTTCTGCTTCAGCGCTTAGGGCTATTGATCAAGAGGTTAAACACTTATCTAGTATTATGGCAGACTTGTCGCTTATAACTTCTAGAAAAGAGGAGATTGAAAGTAGGATTAATTATAGTGAAATAAGTTTAAATAACTTGGTTTCAGGTGTGATTAAGCGTTTTATTGTTTTAGCTAAAGAAAAAAATATTTCTATAAAACTAACTAAATTTAAGGATTTCTCTATATTAGGGGATGAGGCTCATCTTGAAAAAATGTTGGCTAATCTTGTGAAGAACTCAATAATTTATGGTAAGAAAAATGGTCATACTACTATTGTAGTTAGCAAAATAAAATCATTAGCTAAAATTAGTGTTATGGATGATGGTATCGGTGTCTCTAAAGAAGATTTACCGCATCTTTTTGAAAGATTCTATAGAGCTGATAAGTCTCATAATTCTGATGGAAATAGAACAGGGTTAGGGCTGGCTATTGTTAAATGGGTTGCTGAAATCCATGGAGGAAGTGCTACAGTAAAAGCTACTCTCGGAGAAGGGAGTACTTTTACTGTATTTCTACCTTTAAAACCTACAAAGTTAAGGTTAAGATAATATTAAAGTTATAAACAGTTTATAAACAGCTTTATCCCTTATATTGGGGATATTTTGTTTGATTTAAGTATTTGATAAATATATAATATTAAAATTAGATTAAATATCTAATAAAATTAAAAGCCGAATTAGAATATTTATAATTTATGACTACACAACAAATCATTCAACAAGAAATGTTTGGAACAATCTATCAAAAGTACAGAGAAGGGTTAAGCCGATATGCTCTATGGAAGATAAACGACGCTTCTCTGAGTCAAGATTTAGTTCAAAATACTTTCCTTAAGGCCTGGAACTATTTTGTTAAGGGAGGAAATGTATATAGTATGAAAAGTTTTCTTTATCACATTCTTAATAATCTTATTATTGATGAATATCGTAAACATAAAACTGAGTCTTTAGATACTCTCATAGAAAAAAAAGGTATAGAAGAGTTAAATACTAACGATCATGAACATCTTCCAGATATTTTAGATGGGAGAGCTTCGACTGCTTTGATTGCCGAACTTCCAGAAAAACTTAAAAATGTCGTTTATTTGAGGTTTTTGAAGGATATGTCTCTAACCGAAATATCAGCTATTACTGGGCAATCAAAGAATACGGTTGCAGTTCAAGCTCATAGAGGCCTGAAAAAGCTCAAATCCCTATATAACAATAACTATCTAAGAGCTATCTAACTAACTAACTCTTTTTTGTTCTTTCTATTTTTGATAAAGTTAAGAAATGGATAAAGACCAAATAAATTCACGAATCGCCCAAATAGAGCTTGAGATGGTAAAACCGGATTTTTGGTCTGACAAGGTCAAGGCTCAAAAAGAAATACGAGAATTACAAGAGCTTAAAGATGCCCTTGAGGGTGTCGGTAAATACGATAAAGGTAATGCGGTCATGACTATCTTTGCTGGAGCGGGCGGAGATGATGCCGAAGACTTTTGTGCCATGCTATTACATATGTATATGAAGTTTTTTGAGAATAGAGGTTGGAGTATTTCTTTTCTTCATCAGAACCAAAATGACCATGGTGGATATAGAAATGTTTCTTGCCTTATCGAAGGGAAAAATGTTTAT
>JBDHUQ010000049.1:0-3421 GCA_039809205.1 Minisyncoccia bacterium
CATGGACGCCCTAGCGGAAATGCCCGAGGCTCAAAATACCTTATGTGCTTGCCCCTCCCACCCAGTGCGCGCACAAACCCTGCCCGCGGAGGGCAGAAGGGATCGCGGGCGGGACTCCCTTATACATTAAACTTATTATTTGTTAGAACGATTTCATTTATATCAGAAAAAAAAGACATAACATTGTATGGTGTTATTGGAGCGTCACCAGGATGACCACTATGATTACGCATATCAAAACAGCTTTTTAATCTTGTTCCTTGATTAAAATCAATCAAATTCATTCCCTCTATGATAGTTAAAATATCTTTATCGAAAACTTCTCTGAGTTCGCTAAGAGACGAAATACTGTAAGTCTTATTAAAATTCTTAAATCTTCCTTTTTGCTGACTTGCCAATTGCGCGGAAGTGACATTAAATGACGTGTATCCTAAAGCATCAATTTTCTTATGGATATGATCTATGCAAGCACACCATCCGAGCAAAACGGCAGCTTTTAAATATCCTGATTTAGCGCAATTTATTGCTTCAGATAAATACGCATTCTGTTCGGCATTCGAAATTGATTTTAGTAATTGATCAAAGGAACCGTCTATCAAAGAATGTTTTGGTGTACTGTTTGTTTGGAGTGGACTTATGATTTCTTGTTGAAATTTAGAAAGGATTGTATTTATATCTTTGAGATATTGAGGTTTTTTATTTCCGTGAGTTGAACATAAATGAAGTAAGTGTGTAAAAGCGGCATTTCTTGTTTTAATAGTTTCATCTTCATCAGAAAAACCATGCGTTTCTACCAAGCTCTTTTTTAGGGTATTGAACCAAAATTTACCAAGACGTTCACACTCCGACCGAGTACTTGTGGAGTTTACTTGACCATCTTTTGTTTTTACTTGATTTATAAGTTTTTTGAATTTCTTTAAATCTAGCAAAAATGTTTTTACGTCATTTTCAAGATCCATAATCTAGTTATCTTGCAATTTCAGATGCAATTTTTACAAGCTCTTTCTTCCCAGCAGGAGACAGTGATACTTCTGTTGCACCCTTTTTATATTCTTCTGTAAAAAACTCCTTGCTCTTTTTAAAATTGGTTGCAAAGTTTGCGCTATCGTAACATTTGTGCGTATCACATAGTTGCCTAACTTCATCTACTGATATTTTAAACTCGCCATTCTTCAGAGCATTTCTTAATGAACCAAGCAACGTAAGTCTAATTTGCGAATCAGACATTTTTGTACTTTTTAAATCATCGAATAGTGGCTTAAATTCCGAATCTTCTTGGTAGAAAAGATTATTTATATCGTCAAGAGTTAGATCACCATTTTTAAGAATGGCTCGTACCTTTGTGTGTATTTGATTTAACTTTATTTCATCACCACCTGTGGTTTCAGAGATGGGTGTAATTTGTACTTCTGACGGGTTTTCGTTGTTCACATCAGTAGGCTTCTTTTGTTGATGTGAGGGATTTGAAAAGTAGTAATTAAACAGAAGCTCAAAGCATTTCTCTTGTAAACTCTCAGGACATTTTTTAACTAGAGAAAGTATTTCATCTAGTTTTGTTGCAATATCTTTAGACATAAAGTGTTTTATTGATTAAATTAATAATAATGTGGATAACTAGTTTTAGACTTTCTAGTTTCATTCTAGTATACTAGAAGTATATAAATTAGAAAATCCATTGTCAATCAATTATGCTTACGAAGAAACAAAAAAAAGTGTTAGATTTTATTGAGGTTTATTCTCAAAAGCACGGATTAGCTCCTTCTCATGAGGAAATGAGGAAGCATTTGAAGCTCTCCTCTGTTTCGACAGTCAATCACTATATGAAAATCCTACAAGATAAGGGGTATATTAGCCGAGAAAAAAATACTGCTCGTTCTGTTGAGATTGGTAAAAAAGAAAGTATCGTCAATATTCCATTTAAAGGTTACATAGCCGCCGGAGAACCAATTGAAGTGATAGAAGAATACGAAACTATACCAGTTCCTAGAAGTCTATTTTCTACCGGAGAGGTGTACGCATTAGGTGTCAAAGGTGACAGTATGATTGATGAAGGAATTTTTGACGGAGATACTGTTATTGTTAGAAAACAGAGTACTGTAGCAGACGGAGAAACCGCCGTAGCTTTGATAAATAATAATGAGGTTACTCTTAAAAAAATATTTAAGGAAAAAAACAGAATTCGCTTACAACCAGCGAATCCAAAACTAAAACCTTTTTATGTCAAAGAGGTAATAATTCAAGGCAAGGTTATTTCTACTTTTAGAAATGTTGAAGAGCAAGACTCAAGAAATGGCGGAATAAAATTAAATAATATTTATAGATCAGATTGTATTGAATTTATGAAATCAATGGAAGAAAACTCTGTTGATTTGACAGTAACCTCTCCTCCGTACGATGAATTAAGAGATTATAAAGGATATAGTTTTGACTTTGAAAATATTGCCAAACAGCTCTTTAGGGTTACAAAAAAAGGTGGTGTTGTTGTATGGGTTGTTGGAGATAAAATTAAAAAAGGAAACAAAAGCCTAACAAGTTTCAAGCAAGCGCTATATTTCCAACAAGTAGGATTTAATGTTCATGATGTGATGATTTACCGAAAAAAGAATACACCGTTTATGAGATCTAATGCTTACACAAATTGCTTTGAGTTTATGTTTGTATTGAGTAAAGGATCACCAAATACCTTTAATCCTATTAAGGTAAAAACTGTAAGACAAGGAAAGGAAATGTTGCCCTTTAATAAAGGAGCAGACGGGGTCAACAAGAAAATCTTGGGAGAATTAAAGCCTGAAAAGACAATGACAAATATTTGGGAATATGCGGTCGGCTATGGTGGTTCAACCACTGATAAACTTGCGTTTGATCACCCTGCAATTTTTCCGGAGAGATTAGCAGAAGATCACATAATTTCTTGGACAAAAGAGGGCGATATTGTCTTTGACCCTATGTGTGGCTCTGGAACAACGTGTAAAATGGCAGCAGCAAACAAAAGACACTATATTGGATGCGACATTTCGCAGGAGTATGTTGAGTTGGCAAAAAAGAGACTAAAGAAATAATCCTAGTAACTCTTCTTAAGAAACTCTATCGCGCTTTTTAGCAGTTCTATATCATCCTTAAAGCGCCCCAAACCAGTATTACAACTGTCACAAATCCAACCACCGGGCTTACCGGTTCTATGGTCGTGCTCAAGCACGATTTTACTAGTCACACCCGCAATAGTTCTTTTCTTGCAGATAGGACACTCAAAAGGTTCATTTAGTGGTTTTTTCTTTAGCCACTCGATTCTGTCTTTTCTTGGTATTCCGGTTCCTTCCATCTTTATACGGCAGTCCTTACAAGAGGGGCGTCTGACAGATCGGTTATTCTTTCCATTTTGATTTTTCGCAAATTCAGTAGTCTTTTTAAGTTTATGGCAAAC
>JBDHUQ010000050.1:0-3344 GCA_039809205.1 Minisyncoccia bacterium
ATAACTGATTCTCACCTCATCCAAACCATTTCCTGGTGTAGAATAGAAACCAGTTGCAGGTGCTAACATAACCGTTTTACCGTTAAAGCTAAAATCCTCTAATAACCACTGACAAAATTTATCAGAATTGTCAATAGGTAAACGTGCAACTACATAAAAAGCACCTTTAGGATTTGGACAAAAACATCCTGGCATTTTATTGATGGCCTCAACAACACAATTTCTACGAGCAACGTAGTCATTGATTACCATATCAAAATAAGATTTTGGCGTTTTGCATGCTGCTTCACCTAAAATTTGTCCATATGTTGGTGGACTTAATCGAGCTTGAGCAAATTTCATGGCAGTGTTTATAACCTCTTTATTTTTAGGGATAGCCGTTCTTTTTGTTAAAAATAGCAATGAGCCTCAAATGGCAAAAGTTCACATGTTAAATATAGGCCAAGGAGATAGTTTTTTGGTTGAAACTGAAAATGGTGCTCAGATGCTTATAGATGGCGGGAGAGATGCGACTGTGCTTTCCGAGCTTAGTAAGGTTATGGATTTTGGTGACAAAAATATAGATGTTGTAATAGCTACACATCCAGATGCAGATCATATCGGCGGATTGGTTGATGTTATAAATCGTTATAAGGTCGGATTGTTTTTAACAAGTGATGTTTACTCAGACACAGATTTGTATAAAAGTTTACTTAAGAGTCTCAAAGATAAAAAGGTTCCATCTTATTTTGTTAGGGCTGGGATGAAGTTTGAGTTAAATACTAAGAAGTCAGAATCATTTAGTATATTGTTCCCAGATAGAGATACCCACAATTTTGAAACAAACACAGCTTCTGTTGTTGGCAGGTTGCAATTAGGGAAGAGGAGCATTCTTTTTACTGGGGATTCACCTATATCTATTGAAAAATATTTAGTAAATAAAAACTCTAAAGACCTTGATGTTGATATTTTGAAGCTTGGTCATCATGGCTCTAAGACTTCAACCAGTAATGAGTATTTAAGGGCAACTAGCCCAGATCTGGCCCTTATATCAGCTGGTGTTAATAATACTTATGGGCATCCCAACAAAGAAGTTCTGAATCTCTTGAAAAGTTTTAATATTCCTTATATTTCTACACAAATATCAGGTACTGTGACTCTTGAGACTGACGGGATTAAGTGGTATAGAAAATGATATAATATTGATATATGAATTTTGGAATGGAAGGGGCACCTCAAATGCATTGGAGCAAAGAAAATCTAAAAAAAGCTACAGAAAAGCTTGAAACAATGGAGAACCCTCCGGTTTTTGGAGAGGGCGGGGATACAGGAGAGCGAGGCGATAAGTATTTTGCTATGGGGTATGAAGTAGAAAAACCAGAGTATGATCTTTTCATGGAAGAGTTTCATAAAATAATGGAAATGTATGATGAAAGCGATTTAGATAAGTCCGCTTAAGATGTATGAAAAAAACATTCAATCGTTTCCATATTTTTTTAAGTCACCACTCATACCTATACGCAACAATTGTGGGAATTGGAATTGTGCTTTTCTGGCGTGGGGTTTGGCATAGTGTTGATACATTGCATTTATATATTGATCATTACCAGATGAAATCTACTATTAGCTTAACTGGACATCCATGGTGGGACGGGCCAGCATCTTTTATAGTTG
Source organism: Minisyncoccia bacterium (assembly GCA_039809205.1). Taxonomy (GTDB): domain Bacteria; phylum Patescibacteriota; class Minisyncoccia; order Phycocordibacterales; family UBA9973; genus UBA4124. The sequence continues at coordinate 1,654 of JBDHUQ010000050.1, forward strand.
GTTGTTTTATTCTATACGTAACACGCGCTTTTGTTTCAAGCTTCATTGGTAATGAGCTTATCCTCTCTGGGCTTCGTATCGAAAAGAAAATAAGTAAAAAAACTGAAGACGACCTTAAAACAGAAGTCTCTACAATAGGAGATATAAAGCACACTATAAATGCTATTTCTAGAAAGCTAGAAGAACTTGAAGTGCAAGTTAGAGATCATCATAAATAAAAGTCGTATTATACATATACAATACGACTTTGAAATCATTAATAAGTCTTCTTTTTGCGAATGTTCCCGGGTATTTTGTCTAAGCCGGTAACTGTTGGGGCAGGCTTTCTATATTCACAGGCTTCTTTATGAGATTTGGCTTGTGAAGAAGTTACTTCTTCTTTGCACCAAGGGCACCTGCCTTGTTGTCGCAGTGCTTGGCTAGTAGTGGGCATACTTTTCTTTTACTTTACAATATTTTTTCTTAATAGGAAATGCCTTGAGCTTAGTTTTTCTAGTTGAAATTTACTAATGAACAAGTTTGACTTTTTATTTTAAAGACCTAGTATCTTAATAGAAAATAGTTTTTTTACTTAAAACTCAATATATGGATAAAAAACCACTTAGTTACTTTTTGGAATTAATAGAAGAGCCAATTTGTATCTGTGATGGTGGAACACCCCAGTTTAGTTTGGACCTTAAACTACATGATTTATTTAATAAGCTTAAAATAAACCATGAGAGAGCGTTTCACCTATTTCTTCATCCAGAGAGGTATGATTTATCAAAATTTAAAACTTTGGCATTTTACACACAGGATGATTATTATAGGCGACCAGAGTTGAAAAAAATATTTGATTTTGATAAGTCAAATCTTAGGTGTGTAATCGTAGAAAGTCAAAGAGCTTTTAATCTGGTAAAAGATGAGACAGAGAAGCTGGGCATTGTTGTTGTCGGTTTTGATAGGCAGTGGGAAGGGTTTATTAACATGTTCCCTCCTGAAGAGCACATACGACACCCATTTTTTGATCCAAAAACTGAAAAGCTCCATCATTCTTGGCGCTAACTTAAAAATCCCCGATGAAGGGGATTTTTACTTGAGATTATTTGATCGCTCCAGCTTTTTTGAGGGTAGCGTAGGCGCCGTTCTTCTTGATAGTACGAAGGCCTTTTGGAGAAATGGTTACAATAACTGTTTTACCTAATTCCGGTACGAAAACACGCTTCTTTTGAAGGTTTGCATATCGGCGAACAGAGCCAACTGGAGTAAAGACAGTTGCACGAGTTCGGTTAGCGTATTTACCGCCTATTAGAGAAGATTTTTTTGTTACGACACATTCTTTTGCCATAGTGGTTTGCATGGTACCATAAGGAATATTCTTACGCAATATCCTTAAATTATGTCTGGACCATTATCTATATTTTATTTTTTAGTTCTTATTATCTCTATCATCGTTCATGAAGTGGCGCACGGCATTATGGCTGAGAGGGAAGGTGATCCGACTGCTCGCATGCTTGGACGTATTACTCTCAATCCTCTTAAGCACATAGAATGGTTTGGCTCGGTAATCCTACCTCTTATTCTTATTCTCTCAAATGCTGGTTTTGTGATTGGGTGGGCTAAGCCTGTGCCATATAATCCTGAAAATTTAAAGCGTGGCAAGAAAAGTGTGGCCTTGGTCTCTATAGCTGGTATTTTGGTTAATCTTAGTG
>JBDHUQ010000051.1:0-3217 GCA_039809205.1 Minisyncoccia bacterium
CAGCACTGAGCCCTGAGAATGCAAAACTGATTTTTGATTTTGAAAAAAAGCTCTCTGGTATAGGCATTGCTCCTGTGGCATTTCAAACAATTTCACCAAAGTATCTGAAAATTAATTTTGTTCACAATAAAACATCATCCGAACTTCGAGTTGATCCAAGTATTCCGGCAGATACTTCTTTGGAATATTTGTTTTCAGCACTGAGATCACAACCTTTTTCTGATCTTTTTGCTAACACTCAAAAGAAACTTCTTTATATAGATGTTCGTTTTTCAAATAAAGTAGTTTATAAATTTGATGAAGAATAAAAAATATTGGAGTAATTTTTATTTATGAATTTTTGGCAAGAACTAAAAAAACAAAAGCAACCTTTTTTCTGTGTGGCACCTATGGCCGATGTTACCGATCCTGCTTTTCGAGCTCTTATAGCCAAATATGGCAAGCCAGACGTGATGTGGACAGAGTTTGTCTCTGCTAACGGACTAAACAGTAAGGGTCGTGAAGCCCTAAAAAGGGATTTGGAGTATACAGAATCAGAAAGGCCCATAGTAGCACAGTTATTTAGTAGCAATCCAGAAAATATGGAAGAGGCAGCCAAGCTTTGTGCCGAATTAGGCTTTGATGGTATTGATATCAATATGGGATGCCCTGATAAAACTATCGAAAAACAAGGCTCTGGTGCAGCTATGATAAAGACCCCCCAGGTTGCAAAGGAGGTCATAGAAGCAGTAAAGAGGGGAATCTCTAGGGCAGGTAAAGACATACCAGTCTCTGTCAAAACTAGGGTCGGATATAATCAAGTTCAGATAGATACTTGGATAAGGTTTTTGCTTGAGCAAGATATATCGGTCTTGACTGTTCATGCTCGAACTCGTAAGGAACTTTCAAAAGTTCCAGCCAAGTGGTCACTTATAAAAGAGGTTGTTGCTATAAGAAATAAGATTGCTCCCAACACTCTCATCATTGGTAATGGAGATGTAATCTCTTTGGAAGATGGAAAACTAAAAGCTAAAGAAAGTGGAGCGGATGGGGTGATGGTTGGTAGGGCCCTCTTTGGAAATCCTTGGTTTTTTGATTCCTCAAGAGCTATGGTGGCGACCTTGCCTAAGCGTGCTCCTTGGATTTTACGAAAAATACCTATAATAAAAAAGTTTTTTGATACCAAGCGTCAGGCTGCTGTTTCAAAAGTAAAACCTATTTCTATAGAAGATAGGCTTGCTGTTATGGTAGAACATGCAGAACTTTTTGAGAAAAAACTAGGGGACATAAAAAGTTTTAACATTATCAAAAAACATATGAAGGCTTATGTTACTGGGTTTTCTGGTGCTAAAGAACTCCGTATGAAGCTTATGGAAGAAGCCGCAAATTCTGTAGATGTTAAGAATATAGTTATTGAATTTTTGACAAAAAATCAATAAACAGATAGGCTAATTAAAAATTAATAGCTTATGAGTACTATTACAGTTCATCCGCCAATACAGAGTTTGGCAGTTTTTCAAAATGGCTTACTTTCTGAGTTACAATCTCTTTCTCCGCTTAAAAATAATGTTAAGAAAGCAGAGAGTGAGGTAAAAACTAAGGAACTTTCCATTGTTGATTCGGTGGTTAATAAATTACTTTCTTTTATTTCAGATAAGGAAGAGAAGAAGTTTTTTCTTTTACAAACCAGCGAAAAACAACAATCTTTGTTGCACGAACTCGTAACTTGTTGCTTATCTTTTTCTGATGAAAAAAGCAAAGAAGTGCGATTTTGTAAAAAGCCATTATGTTTCTTTACTGTAGAAACTGCAGGAGAAACAGATAGCAAGATTGTTGAACAAATGAACAAGGCTGCCAAAAAGTTTGAGTCCCTCGCATACTTCTATGGTGAACATCAGATTGGTCAAATTTGTTTTTCTTTTCATCTGAAGTGATTTTGCAAATTGAACGTTACCAACCCCGCAGAAAAGCGGGGTTTTTATTTTTTTGGTACAATTAGTGTCGTTATGGCAAAAGAGCTAAGCAACCAGGTGCTTTATAGAAAATACAGACCGGCAGAATGGGACGAGGTTCTTGGTCAGGAGCACATAGTCTCTGTACTCTCGCAGTCCATCGCTAATAACTCTTTTGCTCATGCCTACCTATTTACTGGAAGTCGTGGAACTGGTAAGACCTCTGTAGCTCGCATCTTTGCTAAAGCCTTAGGCACAAACCCAGAAGATATCTCTGAGATAGATGCTGCTTCAAATCGTGGTATTGATGATATCAGAGCACTTCGTGAATCAGTGCGAACATTTCCTTTTTCATCTCCTTTTAAGGTCTATATCATCGACGAGGTTCACATGCTATCAAAGGATGCATTCAATGCTCTTCTAAAGACCCTAGAAGAGCCACCGACTCACGTTATATTTATCCTAGCGACAACAGAGCTCGACAAAGTCCCGGAGACTATACTCTCTCGTTGTCAGGTATTTTCTTTTCGAAAGCCAACTGAAAAAATCCTAACCTCTATGGTCTTAGATATAGCCAAGCGAGAAAAAATATCACTTGATAATGAGGCCGCTTCTCTTATAGCATTTTTGGGTGATGGCTCTTTTCGAGATACTTATGGCCTGCTTCAAAAAAGCATTTCAGCATCTACAGACCGAAGCATTTCTCGTGAATTAGTTGAGAGGGTAACAGGTGCCCCATCTCTTAAAACCATTTATGAACTTTATGATGCTTTGATAGCCAAGGATATCTCAGAGGCCTATAAGGTGCTAGCAAATAGTAGTGAACACCATACCGATATGATGCTACTAGCCGAACTCCTACTTGATACTATGCGGATGAGTCTTATGTATCGCTATGCACCCACTATGAGAGATCAGATAGAAGATCAGCATAACGAAGCTTATATAGAAATCATCAAGAAGGGAGCGGTCGAAGGAGCAGAGGTTATCTCTTCTGGTAGTGTTTTGGCAATGATTACTGCGATTGAACGCATAGCTTATGCTTCTGTTCCAGTTTTGCCTCTTGAACTCGCGTTTCTTGAAATGACTGGCACTGAGGCTTCCAAAAAAGCTTAATTTGTGATATAAAAATGGAGCAAATTGCCCGATCGTCTAATGGTAGGACACATGGTTTTGGTCCATGGTATTGAGGTTCGAGTCCTTGTCGGGCAGCCCAAATTCAAAATTCGTTTTTTCGCCAAAATTAGGAGCGTCGCAAAGCGACGCGACTGGAGTTTCCGCCAGAA
>JBDHUQ010000052.1:0-3179 GCA_039809205.1 Minisyncoccia bacterium
ATATACATACTTGCTATTTAAATCTTTCTTTGTAAAAATATCTTGTAATACACGTATAAAAAATTAGAACAACTAAAGATGCTCAAACAAGTATCCCTAACTACAGAAGAAAAGGGTGCTCTTAGAGCATCGGTTGCTCGAGCCATTCAAATAGCAAAATCCAAACCTCGACCTTCTATGTTCTATAGTGGTATTCAGCATGGTTTGCGTATCGGGCTATCAACATTTATATTTATAATCTTTGTCGGAGGAAGTGTTTCTGTGGTTGCTGACAATTCTATGCCAGGAGACCCTCTTTATCCTATAAAAATCAGCTTCAACGAAAAAGTTAAAGGTTCTATGATAAAAAATCCAGAAGATAAAATTTCTTATCAGAAGACACTTATTGATAACCGACTAAATGAAATCAAAACCCTAGCTGCTTCAAAAACTCTAACCAAGGCTAAACAAGAAACCGCTCAGCGTGCGCTTGATACTCATATTCAAGCTCTCTCTGATCAACTCTCTAATGCTAAACCAGATGAAGCTCTAAAAGTTACAGCTAGCTTGGAACAAAGCTTAAAAACTCAAAAAGAAGATCTAAAAAAGTACGTGCCTGAAGGAACCGAAGATTCAAAAAGTGATGTTCTGAAAGCAGTTGATACAACTATAAAGAAAGTTTCTGATCAAGAAGTAAAGATTATTTCAAAAGAAATTGAAAAAATAAGTGACGATATAAACAAGCTTCCTGATACTCCAGTTGCTGATAATACTCCTGCCACTACTCCTCTTCCTGCCCAGCAATCAACCTCTCAACCAAAATAAAAAGTGTCACAACCAAAACAAGAACCCCTGAAAAAATTAAAAACTTCTTTTGGGGTTTTTGTTTTGTTTGCTCTTTCCCTGGCAAAGCCTCTAAGGCCAAAGCAGATATATCTGAGATTTCAGATGATGAGTAAGGTGTTTCTTTTGATAAGTTAGTCTGAGTTTTTGTATTTCTTACTGACAAAGAAACACTTTGGCTTTCGTTGTTAACATCTAAGAATTCAGGAGTTTCAAGGGTCGCTTCTAATATATTCTCCTTAGGTAGCCCAAAAGAATTAAATGGCATCAAAACTGTTTTATTAGCGGGAATGATAGAAAAAGATGGTATTTCTATATTCTTTCCATCAGAGAGCTTTATATTGAAACCCGAAAGATCAAAAGGAACAGAGGAATTGTTTTTAAACTGAAAACCTTTATTAGGGATAACACTAAACGAAATATTTAAACTAAGAACTGTATAATCTGCAGATTCGAACAGGAAAGGTTTCTTTTCGTATGGAGCCCTGAAGTAAGCAAAAGATATTGTATAGACTCCCGGGTATTGATAAGTATGCTTAATTACTTCTGGTTTATCTGATTTATAAATAGTTCCATCTCCCATATTCCACAAGAAAACTCCGTTGTAAGCTTCTCCATATTCCAGATAAGTCTTGGCACTATATTCTTGGCTGAGAGAAATATAAATATTCTTTGGTATTAAGGTTTCAATGTGAGGTCTTAATTTTACTGGATTGTAAGTAGAACTTTCTGACACCACCTGTGCACCACCACCTCCACCACTATTTGAAGTTGGCGCCTTAGGAGTAGCTACTGCAGTAATCCATTTTGATCCATCCCACTGCATTGTTTGCTTTGTGGTGCTATCTCCAGCTGGCCAACCAGAAGAAAAATCGAGGCTTTGTACTACAGTTCCATTTGAATCTTTTAAGACCAAATTTTCACCTGAGTTTGAAAAACCTGATCCCCCAAAAGAGCCTGATTCGTCATTAATACCAGGAACAGGGTCAGGACTAGTAGCAGTTGTTCTTTCAACCAGCAAATAACTCTTTGATGGTATGGTCTTAGTTAAAGTAAAAACTAAAACTCCCCCGCCCTCTTCATACAACTTCCAATCAGCAAGATTTACATCACTACTTCCGTCATTATAGAGTTCAAACCATTCGGCAAATTGACTATCAGATGATCCCATCCAGTTAATCTCAGTAATATTAACACTAGCAAAAGCATTGCTTATCGAAAAGAACACTATAGCGATAAAGAACGCTATAAAACGATTCATAAACTTTTATTCTAATATTTTTTGTAAATCTTGATGGGAAATTTCTTTATTATCAGATTTTTGATCTGGAATATTGCTTTTATCCTCTTCTTTTTTTGCTACTTCTGGCTTTTCTTCTGGTTTAGATGTTTTTTGCATTGAAGCTTTCATTAAAGCTTCTTTAAGGAGATTTCTACTAGATTCTGTTGGGCCACGTTCTGCAAGTTTAACAGGAGCAATAGTTTCAGATAGTTTTTTCTCTTCCTGAAAAGGGTCTGGAGATTTATCTTTTTGATTAAAAATAGGTTCGTCTTTTTTAGGAGATTTGTCTAAACTCTCAAGAATTTTTGAAAGCTCTGGACTTGGGTTGATTTCTTTATCTTCTCTAGGAATATATTCTTGAAAAACTTTTTTAAAAGGAGTATGTTCTTTTGGTTTTATTTCTTCTCTGAAAGGTTTTTTAGTAATTTTATTTTCAGGTGCTTGAAAAGCAGTATTTGAATTTAATCTTCTTTCGTAATTTTCCTTATTCATAGGCACATAAGGCTTTTTCTCTACCATAGGACTACCTTGCTCAGAACTTTCTTCTTTTTTATCTGAACCAAACCAATCACGGATATTTTGCTCTACTTGTTCTCTAGGAAGGGCAAACCTTGAACGGCTCCACTCTATAACATCGTTTCTATAAGTTATATCCGGCCTAAGAATAGGTGGAATAGTCTTAGCTGAAAATGGTGAAGACCCGATATCATTTATCATAAGCGAGAGATAAATTTGAGCAAAACCAAGGTTTACCAAATCTGTTGCAGTAAACTGTGGTGAGTACACTTTCTCCAAGAGCTCAGCATCAAGAGGCCCAACCCTAAAGGAAATACTAGTTCCTACGTTACCAAAAACAGCATCTCGAACCGATTCCTCCATTTGAGCAATATATTGATGGGCAATTATTAAGGCAAGCTTATATTTACGTGCCTCAGAAAGAATGTCAGCAAAGGTTTCATTGGCAAAAGATTGAAATTCGTCAACATAAAAATAAAAACTAGGAAGATCGGCCATTCGAGTTGGAGAGACATCGGCTCGACTCATTGCCGCAAGATAAATCTTGGTAATAATCATA
>JBDHUQ010000053.1:0-3176 GCA_039809205.1 Minisyncoccia bacterium
AGCAGAGTTTATATTAGTTTATAAAAACTATAAGTCAGTCCTAGTCCTACTCCACTCGTATAAAACTACAGAAGTCGCCGTTGCGGCATTTAGTGATTCGCATTTTGGACTCATAGGTATTGAAAGCGGAACATCACAAAGCTCAAGAGTTTTTTCCCTAATACCTGCAGACTCGTTACCAACAATAAAAAGAGTTGGGGTATCAAAAACAGCCTCTTTTAGCAAAGTCTTTCCTTCCATAACAAGCCCATAAGACCAATACCCTTTCTCCTTCAAATCTCGAATAGTCTGATTTACATTTCCAATAAGAACAATCGGCACCCTAAAGACCATGCCCACCGAAGTCTTAATGACTACACCGGTAATAGGAGCTTGGTTATGCTTAGGCATCAAAATAGCACTAGCCCCAAAAGCAACAGCGCTGCGAATAATAGCTCCAACATTGTGAGGATCATGAAGCTCGTCCAAAAGCACAATACAAGGATTTTGTTTTTTTGAAGCATTCTCTAGTGCCGTTTCTATGTTGCTATAGAGCTTCTCTGGGTTAAGGACAGCTATCACTCCTTGGTGTACAGCGTCACTACCAACATCCTTTTTAACATCTCCTTTCATAGAGCTAACAGATATTTTGTATTTCTTAAGTAGAGAATCAAGTTCACTATCTGCTTCCATTTCTTTACTCAAGAAGACTTTTTGTATTGATTCTGGGCGAGCAATTAAAGCTTCAGTGAGAGCGTGTTTTCCGTATAAATATATTTTTTCTGTTGCCATTTTAACTATGTATATCAGTAATATCCTGAATAATACCAGAAAACTTTTTAGGAGCTAGGTTTTCGTCTCGCTCTATGTTCCCATAGATATGATAAAGTCTGAAACCTTTTTCTCGAGAGCCCAAGCGTGCATCAACCCAAGTATAAATATTTTTTGTCTCAACTACCTCCCTTAGCATGGACTCTATCTTTTCTTTATCGTCAACATGAACCAAATTTAAAACTGAGTCTTTTTCTAGACGGTCTGAATCTGAAATATCCAAAGTACTAGCTACCTGACCATCAAATAAAAATGTTTGACTTGGAAAATAAATAGAAATGCTGCCAATGCGAGCCATTTCTTCTATTTCTTTCATCTTTCCCTGCTTATGAACCAGTGTCGTATTTTCCTTTTCCAACAAATCAATAGAGCTTTGTTTTCTATGTATCAAAAAAACAATAAAAACAACAATAACAGAGAGGAGTGCCGCTATAAGGTAAACAGTAGTTCTAACAAACCCTATCTGCTGATGCCAAACACTCGTAGCAGTATCAATACCTAGAAGAGCAACAATATTTCCCTCTTTATCTAAAATCGGTGCATACCCAGAAACCCACTCACCCCAACTATCATTATAAGGCCCATCAGTATAAGGCTTGGCACTTAGATAGCTCTCGATGTCTTTTTCTCTGGTATCTGGGAAAAGCGAACCCGGAGCTGAATAGTCACTAGAGTTTTCAGGCTCTGAGTCAACATAGAAAAACTGAGTCTTGATTTCTGGTTTGTAGCCAAGAACGTAGACGAACCGAACCGAAGGATTGAAAGACCTAAAGAGCATAAGGCTTTGTTTTAGGTTTATATAAACAGTATTTTGCAAATCAGCCGGACTAGCAGATAGTTTCTCTATAGAAGAATAAGGGGCCAAAAGAGCAGCTTGTTGTGCTTCTTTTAGTATTTCAACTCTTTGGTCTCTATCTATTTTTTTCGATATAGCAGTAGAAGTAAGAAAGGCTGACAAGAAAATCACCAAAACTAAAATCAAAATAGCCCAAACCTTATTTCGTTTACTCATGCATATAATGATACTACAAAATGTGTCAAATGTTTATTTAAAAGCCTTATTTCGTCTAGCCCTATGAAAAGAGATACCATATCTATGAGCTTCGCTATTGGCGAGTAAAATAGCGTACTTATGATTCTCTACAAGGTCCTTTTGTCCACTAATAGCTTTAGGTCTATGACGCTCATCCTTGGTGACAGCAATAATAGGTATATCTAGAGAAAGTGTCGAGAGAACTTCTTTGGCTACATTTATTTGAATAGTGTTGCCGTCAACAACTATAGCACTAGGAAAACGCCATTCTGGGTGGCTAAAACGTCTCACTAAAACCTCTCTTAAAGCCCCAGCATCATTGGCCTTATCAAATCCCCGAATGATAAACTTTCTATAATCATTTTTTTGAGCTAAGGAATTACAAACCACAGTCATAACCCCCACCATAGCTGAGCCACTAATATGGGCTATATCATAAGCTTCAATCCTAAACTCATCCTCAGAAAAAGAAGTTACCAAATCACGCTTGATTAATGATATGTCTTGGATATGTTCTAGAGCAAAAACTTTTTGCTTGAGCTCCCCTGCCAGTTCAAAGTTTTGTTTTTTAGCAACGTCCATCATTTCTTTTTTTAAAGACTTAAGAAGTGATTGAAACTTGCCTTGAAAAATCATCTTGAGCCTAGAGATAGTCTTCTTGTATTTCAACTGTGCTTCTTTACTGCTTGTATCAGGAGATAGCCCTATTTGTCTGTAAAAAACACTGTTGTCTTTCTTAGAAGAAGCCATATCACGAAACGGGAAAATTGGCCGCAATAATTTAAGCGCTTCTTTAATCGCACTCCCATTTGGATAAGGCCCGAAAACTACATCATACTTAATAGGTTTTGGGTCACGTAGGACCTTAACAGTTTTAATCTTGGTATCTATATCCTTTTGTCTGACCAGAACCACTTTCGGAAAGTCTTCAGAAGTTATAGCAACACAGTTAAAGCTCTTATCATCTTTCTCTTTGGTATTGTAGTAAGGCTTATATTTTTTTATCAGATTGGCCTCAAGAATTAAGGCCTCAAGTGCATTCATGGTTTCCTGAAAAGTAACTGTATGAGACCTAAAAACCATATCAACGATATGAGCGCCGCGGGTCTTGATAACATCAGGAGCAAAATAACTTCTTACACGGTCCCGAAGTGAAGTAGCCTTACCTATGTAAAGAATTTTGTTTTCCTTATCTCTCCAGACATACACCCCTGGAGTTTCTGGAAGTTTCAATTTGTCTAAATCTTGACGAATCATTTTGAGGTTGTATTATATCAGAAAATCACAGTAATGAAAAACAAAACAAAAAGCAAAAAATTGGTGTGGGTTATAG
>JBDHUQ010000054.1:0-3117 GCA_039809205.1 Minisyncoccia bacterium
GTTTCTACTTCAAGAAATCCGGCTTCTTTCATGAAGTTTCTTGTCACTTCCCAAAATTGTGATTTCTTGTAGAAAAGATCTTGAAGCTCTGGATCGGTAAGTATATCTAGATAACGCTTTCGGTATCTTTCATCAGGGTCAGTGATGCCGTGCCATTTTTCAGGTAATGGTAGAAGGCTCTTTGTAAGCATCCTCCAATTAGAAACAAACACAGCTTGTTCACCACGCTGAGTTGTGTAAGCAATACCCGTCGCTTCAACAAAGTCTCCTACATCTGTAGTTTCGCCCCAAAGTTTATAAACTTCTTCACTCATCTCATCCTTTTTTAAGAAAAGTTGAGTCTTGCCTGTTCCATCAAAAATATCAGAGAAAGCCAGTGCTCCTTGCCCGCGCTGGCTCATAACGCGACCTGCAATAGTTACTCGTTCTTTAGATTCTGCCAAGCTCTCAAAGTGTGTTTTAAATTCTAAAATAGTGTGTGTACGCTCACTTTTGGCTGGATATGTATCAAAGCCTTTCTCCTCGAGAATTTGTTTCTTTTTGAGCCGCTCGTCTCTGAGCTCTTCCAGCGAAGCCATATATAAAGACTATTTTACCTTAAAAAAGACAATAAAAAAAGCATGTTCAAAAATTCTAAACACGCTTTGTATGAAATAATACTTATTTATCTATTTGAATATCAGTAAACAACTTCCCTCCTTGGTTAAAAGCTGATCTTTCATCCGAAATCCTTAGTGCTACCACTGTACCGGCTCTACCGGTGGTGATATCAAAGTAATGTTCTTCTTTCATATCTTTGTTAAAAACATCGTTTGTATAGGTAATGGTGGCGAAAATTCTTTCTTTACCGTCACCCTTTTTTGCCTGTGAGATAATTTCTTCCCTTGTTTTCTTAAAGTCTACGGTTATACCCGAAACAACTATGTGATTAACACCGGCTACCGATACTGAGGTTATGTTTGCTTTCATTTCTATTTGTTTTAATTGGTTTACCAGAATCTTCCGCCAGTTGGCGGATAGAAACTCTGGAAAACCAACTAAAACATTCAAAGAACTATGATTATATCATAGCATATTTTATACCTATTGTCAATATAAAGAATCTATGATAATCTTTCTCTATGCATTATTTATGTATACAAATCAATAAGCACCAAGTTTGGTCAGGAGCAACTATGTTCCCTACTTTTTCTCGTGGTCCGGTATTTGTATAAATAAGTAATTAATTCTAAGTCTTATATAACAACCGGCTCATGAAGAGTCGGTTGTTCTTTTATTATTTAATCTTTAAATTTAAAAATTATGAAAAAGGAAAAAACAGTTATTTTTCTTGAAGGAAAAAGACTTTACTTACGCCCAGTTGATCTTTCTGATCTGGAAGAATTTCAAAGATTTGCAAATGACCCAGATGTCAGGCAATACCTTTTGAATGTACTACCTATTTCAAAAATGCATGAAGAAAATTGGATCAAAAAAACAATGGAAAGAAATCCAAATGATGTAACTTTTGCTGTTGTTCTAAAAAAGGATAATAAACTCCTTGGCTGTATGAGTTTAGGTGATATTGATTATATAAATGGATTTGCTACTACTGGAAGCATGCTTGGTGCCAAAGAAGAATGGAATAAAGGCTATGCCCAAGAAGCGAAAATGCTTATCCTTGAATATGCTTTTCTAACACTTAACTTAAGGAAGGTTTGCAGTGCCGCATTTTATGAAAATAAAGGTAGTATAAAGCACAACCTCAAGTGTGGGTACAAAATTGAAGGTACTCTGAAAAGGCATTGTTATCGCGATGGAAAATATCATGATCAGGTATTACTTTCAGTTTTCAAAAGAGATTGGTTAAGATTAAAAAAACAAAACTAGCAGAAATGCTAGTTTTTTTGTATTCTTTATATCTAATGAAAAAATATCTCTGGAAAATGTTCTTAGGTTTATATCTGGCTGTACTTTTCGTACATGTTTTTGAAATAGGCATATCTTGGACTTCTTTACTTTTTCTAGGTCTAGGATTTGTTGTAGCTATTATCTCCCACCGGACAAGTCATGTTATTAGTTTGCTTTTCTTGGTAGCTCACATGACTATCGAATCTATAGAGTATTCTTCTTTAGGATTTTCTTTTGGTCTAGCATTCTTGTTCTGGGTTTTGGTCCATATCGCTATGGATTATGTATTTCTTTGGGGTGAGGTCAAAAAACATTTTTATAATGTCCGCTATAAAATATTCTCTAGCATCGCACTAGGGCTTATCTGTATTTACTTTTTTGTGCCAAAGGTTGCAGGAGAAATATCAACAAGTCATTCTTCTATACTTGAGTTTATAGTTTTAGGAGGTGTTATGGGCTGTGTACTTTCGCACCTGTTGCCTCACAAACACGAACACTAAATCCCTTGCTTTTTGAGTTCCTCTATCAGATCTTTGGATTCTTTGGAAAGTTTTTCTGGGAGTTTGATATTTAGGTTTACTATAAAATTCCCTCTCTTAGATTTAGACACAGGAACACCTTTATCTTTGATTGTTACAGTACTACCTATTTTTGTACCAGCTGGTATAGATATCGGCATTGAACCATCTAGTGTCTCTACTGCATACTGAGCACCGAGTAATGCGTCGGTAAGCTTGATATCTAGGTTTGTATAAAGGTCTGCACCTTTTCTTAAAATAGTTTTGTGTGGAGTTACAGAGATATGTACATATAAGTCCCCAGAAGGTCCACCAGAGACCGCTTCACCCATACCAGAGAGTCTTAGTGTTTCGCCATTTTGAATACCTGCTGGAACAGCTATTTTGATAGTGCGAGTATCTTTGACTACCCCACTTCCATGACAAGTTTTACATGGATCTTTTGGAATCTTGCCTGTACCGTGACATTTAGTACATGTTTGATTTGTAGCAATAGAACCGAGGATTGTTCTTTGAACATTTCGTACTACTCCGTTTCCATTACCTACACTACAAGTTTCTAGTTTTGTTCCAGGAGTTGCACCGTCCCCTTTACAAGTGTTGCAAGTAGAAGGTTTGGTTACTTTTATTTCTTTTTCAATTCCAAAAATAGAATCTTTAAAGTCTAATATTAGAGATGTTTGTAAATCATTTCCTCTAGGTTTGCGTG
>JBDHUQ010000055.1:0-2890 GCA_039809205.1 Minisyncoccia bacterium
TGGAGAATAGATTCGCTTCCTTCCATTCCACCAAGAACCATCTCAAAATCAGAAAGTAGTGGAGGCTCTATCGTTGCAAAATCAGAATCCGCTGTTATATCTTTTAGGGCGTATGTTTCAGTGATAGCCCTATCTATAATAGAGTCCTCCTCTGGGGTGAGTCCTCCTAGCATAATTCTAAATAGTCCTACAAGATTTATTATGTTACTACGTAAGACGTCCGCTGGGGCCTCATCTTCTCTTGGTTTTGGAAGATCAAAAGGGTTGATATGGTGATCAGAAGAAAGAGAAATGTTGAAATATCTTCCCCCGATAGCTTCAGCTAGGTATTCGTATTCTCTTTCTGGGTCAATAACAATGACATCTGTATCGAACATTAGGGTGCGGATTATTTCTAATTTTGTAGCATAGCTTTTACCTGCTCCACTTTTTGCAAAGATAATAGAGTTGTAGTTTTCAAGCGAAAAGCGATCAAAAATAACCAAAGATGAATTGTGTCGGTTTACCCCATAAAGAATTCCTGTTTCTGATGTTAGATCAAAAGAGACAAAAGGAAAAATACTGGAAAGTGGTTCAGAATTTAGTTTCTGAGTGACATTGATAGTGTCTTTTCCGAGTGGCGAGACACTTTTAAACCCGTCTTCTTGCTGGAAAAGTGTGGGTTTTAAATAAACGAGTTTAGACTCTAAAATCGAACGGATCTCACTTTCTGTACGAAATAAATCAGTGTCATTTTCTCCATAGATACTAATATAAAGACCCACAGAAAACATTTTTTCTTGGGCTTGGGTTAGATTATCTCTAAGCTCTTCTAAATCTTGATAGGCCGTATCAAGCATAGGGTCACGAACTAGACCTTTTTGTTGTCGTACTAGAATCTGGCTTTCTACCTCGGCAATCTTCTTTTGGAATTGTTTTAAGAGTTGAGATGTTTCGATTGGGGTAATATATATAGCAACATCAAATATCTTGTCCAGGTTTATTATTGGAGTAAACCAGTTATCATTTAAATATCTAGGATAAGAAATAACAAAGAAGGTTCTAACCGTCTTGTCTCCTATGTGGATAGATTTTGAGGTTATTTCTATAGCTGAAGGTGCAATGTTATCAGAGAGCTCCATTGTTGCCCAAGAATAAGCTTCTTCTGGTAGAACAGGAAGATTCTTGAGATTGTTTTGAGTATTACTTTTTTCTTTGTTTGAGCCAAAGAGTCCCATATTAAATATAAGTATACTACAAAGAGTAATATTCTTATTGTTCTTGTGCGTGAGAGGTTGTTTCTCCTGGATTGAAGGTCTTGTATAGAAGTTCAATCACCTCCTGTGTTCCTAGTTGCGCTACACGCAACCCAAGCCTTGATAGTCCTTGCTCTATAACGCTAACCCTTTGTTCTAGTTGAGTACGCTCTTCTTCAAAGCTTGCTGTTAGGTCTGCCTCACTTTGTTTTTTGCCAAACAGAGAGAAAATTTTACCCAGTCCCCCTTTTTGATTTATTACAGGTGGATTGTAAGGTATAACTACAAAGAAGCTTTTTCTCATAATATTTACTTGTTCAGTAAAACTTCTGATGTACTCAATATATTCTTGAGTTTGGACTCGCAAGAGTGGTTCAGTTTGAACTTTAAGGCGGTTTTCTAGAGAAAGTATGTAGGGCCGAACGTCATAACGCCTTGATTGAACGACTATTTGAATAGGAAAATCTAGAGTGTTTAAAAAACTTTGAAATTGTGCTAAAACCGCCCTTTGTTCGTCATAGCTTTTAAGGGATAGGTTTATAGAAGAGACTAGAACTACTGTTGCCAGTGTGCCATCTTTTAAAACAACGACACCGTCCCTGACTTCTCTAACTGGTACAAATTGTTGTGTTGGGCTACTAGATGGTGCCATGGTTATTTTTTAGGATCTATTACATCAAGACTCCAAGATAGAGTCTTAAGCTTACTCTCTGAGAGTGTAGCACGTATAGGAGAAGACTCTTTTTCTACTATCTTTTTTGCCTTGACTGGCTGTTTTTTCCATAGGTACAAGCGAGATTTACTATAATATCGAATAAATGCTTCTAGGGCATGAGCGAAAGGTTTTTCATTGACCTTAAGAAAGGCCAGAGCGAGAGCTAAACCGCCAATAGCTGGTACAACTAGGATAGATATAAAACCAGGTAGCAGTTTGATAGATATATAAACTAGTCCAGCTCCTCCAGCTAGATAAGCAAATTGTTTAAATGAAAGATTTCCGACAACCTTATCTTCGATGTCAATAAATTGTGGGACCTTAAATTGCATACTATATAAGTATAGCAGGGAAGTTTAGATATTACTTCTCTGGCAATTCTCTGTAGGGATCGAGCACCAAGGATTTTGATGTATTGATATCTGTTTGAGATGTTTGTAGGCGGTCAACAGAATAGTCACGCTTTGTTGGGGCGATTGTTGAAGACTGAGAAAGACGCTCCTTAATACTTGAAAGAATATCTACAGGCGAAACTGTGTCAGGGATACTAGAACTTTTTTCTTCTAGGAAAAAATAAAGGTCTCTCATTATTTTTTCTACAAGCTCGTTAGTACTACCTATTAGTAATTGTTGTCGCAAATTATCGAAAAAGCCTTCTTTGTTCGGCTTTTTAATTATGAATAATGTTAGCTCTCCATCTATAATATTTTTCTCAATTTCACTGAGAGAATATTTATTATCTAAAGAAGAGATAAGGTTATCAATACTAGATAATTTTTTAAATTCTTCTGAAGATGGATCAATTTCATCTGCAAATTCTTCAATTGTTTTTTCTTGCTCCTTCATATTTTTAAATACCCAGTTTTTTTCTTGTTTCATCAATATCAGTCTGAATTCTATTAAATTCGCTTAATATAGTGCCCGCTTGCCTCATATTGTT
>JBDHUQ010000056.1:0-2577 GCA_039809205.1 Minisyncoccia bacterium
AAGAATTCTTGACTCGAGTTTATACAAAGTTGGTGTCACTTTGTCCTGTCTTCGCCAAAACAGATATTTGAAAAAAAAAAAAAGAAGCGGATAATGAATTTGTTCATAAGAAAAAATTCCAAAATAAGCACGTCTTTTTTCTTCTTCATTTGGTTTAACACTATCTTTAGTCTTGCCTACTATTATCATTGAAGCCGCGATAGATGAGCCATTCTTTGCTCCGAAGACATATACACTCTCTCCGACTAAAATAGATGAATTTGCTGAAGCATTTTTATCTTCTGCCTTACGGATCATGGCATCTGCAGTCAAGACGGTAAACACCTCTCCGCTTGAGCTTTTAATTGTTATAGAACCATTATTTACAGCAGTTACCTGACCCATAGTTCCAGAATTCCAAACCCAAGCTTTAACTCTATTTGAAAACATTTCATTTTGTCCAACTAGAGCCTTAGAGTTTGATTCTAATTTTATTAGAGAATGATCTTCACCCTCTTTGTTTCTATCATGGTTATTTTTATCATCCCTGTCTTCAGATTTGATATTTAGATTCCCATTTAGGCCTATATCAAATGCATAAGCAGGCATACTGGTAGCAACCATCATAAGTAGAGCTACTATTGGTATCAATTTTGATTTTTTCATAACTTGTTTGTAGGGTTAAGAATAATAATAAACGACCTATATATTATATGACGGATTATTCACAATCCTCTTACCTTGAAAATATAAATTTTTATGTCTTTATTTAGACGTTTAGGTATCTACGAGCAGCCAAGAAACTAGAAAGTGCACCTAGAGCAAGCCCTATAACCAAGACCAAAAGACCTACGGATAGCAAATGAGAAACATAGTACTGATAAAGGTTCATAGCCATCAAAGACCCGATTTGGTGAGTGACAATATAAGTAACTGGCAAGAATATAAGTACGGTAACAACCCAAGCAAACAAACCGTAAAGCATACCTTCGACAATAAAAGGTCCTCTGACATACGAACTACTCGCCCCCACAAGTCGCATAACTCCTATTTCTTCTCTAGACATATAGATAGTAAGGCGAACAGTTGTATACATGATTATTATAGAAATAAGGGCTAGAACAATAGTGGTAACTCCACCAGTTTTTCTAGAGCCATCAATAAGAGCGTTGAGTCTCTCTATCACAAGCTTATTTTGAGCAAAATTTATACGCTCTATTATTTGACTGTTTTCTTTAGCTACTTGACTATCTCCCTCCAGAAGAGATGCTATAGACTCATATTGGGCTGAGTCGTTGGCTCTTATTCTTATAGATCCACCAAAAGGATTGCCTCCTAGCTCATCTAGGGCTTGAAGAGTTAAATAATCATCAGTGTGTCGATCACGAAAAGCGATGGCTTCTTCATCAGCTGAAACATATTCTACAGATTTAACCTCAGGGAGCTTCTGAAGTGTGTCTTTAAGAGCTAATATTTTTTCTTCAGGGGCATCGACAGTAAAGTAAACGGCAATGTCTACTTTCTCTTGAACAGATACAATCATAGAAGAGAGTACAGCATTGAACAAAAACAAAGCAGTAATAATAGATAAAGTGATGGATGTCACCAAAACTGAAGCAGAAGAAACTAGTCCATTTCTTTTAAAATTTATCCAACCTGATTTTATAATTCTTTTTAGTGTTACCCAAAACATACTTCTATTATACCCTAGAATTAGGTTTTTTATCGTCTCCAACAATCAGACCTTTTTCCATAGTTATAACCCTTGAAGGTATAGCGTCCATAACCTGACGATCATGAGTAGTTAGAATTACGGTAGTACCCAAATCATTAATCTTCTTAAGGATATGAATTACCTCGCCCGTGTTAGCGCTATCTAGGTTACCAGTAGGCTCATCGGCAATCAAAATTTCTGGTTGATTGATAATGGCTCGAGCTATAGCTAAACGTTGTTTTTCTCCGCCTGAAAGCTGGCTTGGAAAGTGGTACATACGATTCTCAAGATCAACAAGCTGAAGAACGTGAGGCACATCAGAAATTATTTCTTCATCGCTTTTTCCTGCTGCCTCCATAGCAAAGGCTATATTTTCATAAGCAGTTTTATTAGACAAAAGTCTAAAGTCTTGAAAAACAGTTCCTATGCGTCGACGAAGCTCTGTCAGCTCCGTACCTGAAAAAGACTGAAGATCGACATTGTCATACAAGACCGTACCTTCAGTAGGAGACTCTTCTGCAGAGATAAATTTTGTCAGAGTTGTTTTCCCTGCACCAGAAGGCCCAACAATAGTTATAAACTCACCTTTTTCTATTTGAAGGTTAATATGCTCTACTCCAACAGCTCCGTTGGGAAAAACTTTTGATACATTAACGAATTGAATCATGACAGGTTTTTATTATAGCACGCCAGTAGGCACAAGAAATGGTTCGATATTCCCGCGCTCAAGAACTGCTTCAACATCATGAACTTCTATATCATTTCTATGGTCTTTTACAAGTTTATATGGATGAAGTACATAAGAACGAATTTGGTTGCCCCAAGAAATTTCTGTTGTTTTTGAGATGTGCATTCCCTGCTCTTTTAGTTTTCTCTCTTCTTCT